>DASRJB010000770.1:0-2289 GCA_035649715.1 Pirellulaceae bacterium | reverse complement strand
GCAGATCCGCGTCGTGGGACCGATCGTCGCACCAGACCTCCGCCCGCCGAGCGCTCGCAGCGACGGGCTGCTCATCAATCTCGGCGGCTGCGGCGGCAGCTACAACATCGACTACGCCCGCTTCGTCACCCGGATCGTTCTGGCCAGCCCGCTGGCCGCCCAATTCGCTGGCCGCGTCACGATCCTGGCCGGCGAGCAATGCATCCGCGCGTTGCAGGCCGAGCAGGGCGCCGCCATCCAGCTCTGCTCCGCCTCGCACACGGCCGCCCTCGCGCGCCTCGACCAGGCCGAATTAGTCCTGACCGCCCCGGGCTTGACCGCGACGCTGGAGAGCTTTCAGCGCTGCAAGCCGACCTTCTTTCTGCCGCCGCAGAACTACAGCCAGTGGTGCATCCTGCGAGCGCTGCGAGGCGCGGGCCTCGCGCCGGCAGCGCTGCATTGGGAAGACCTGCCAGAGGTCGCGCCGCTCGCCGAGCGCTTGCCCGAGGAAGTCCGCAATCCGCTCGTCCGCCAGGCGCTCGCGCTGGGAACGGCCGACGCGGCAGCCGCGGCCGCAATGGAGCAGTGCTGCGCCCGGATTTCTGAAATGGACTGGGCCGAGCTGGCCGCCTGGCAACACGCCTTTTATGCGTCGCTCGGCGACAATGGCGCGACGCAAATCGCCGCGGACCTGGCCGGTCGGTTGAGTCGCGCCCGCTCCGCGCCGGCCGCCGCCGCGCCGATCTGACACTCACGTTCGAGGAATCGCCACCTAGGAGGAATGCATGGATCGGATCGCCATTGCCGTGCTGCGGGGCGTGTGCCAGTTGCCCGCCTACGTCGCCAAAGAAACCGGCCTCTTCGAGGCCGAGGGCATCGCGGCCCGGCTCGAGGTGCTGCCGACGGCTTGGGTTGTGCCCGAGCGGCTGTTGCGCGGCGAATTTCAGTTCGCGGTCATGCCCTGGACGCGAGTGGCGACCGCCAGCAGCCGGGGAGAGGACCTGGTGCTGGTGTGCGGGAGCGGCTACGAGGAGGCGGCGATCGTGGTGCGCCAGGGATTGGCCTTGGACGACGTCCAATCGATTGCCGTGCCGCAGGAGGGCGGAATCAAGGACCTCACCGCCCACGGCCTGATGCAGAGCCTGGGCTGGGACGACCGTCAGAAGCTCCGCTTGCCCTCGGGCGACGGCGCGATCCTGGCCCTCGTCGGGCAGGGCGCCGACGCGGCCTCGATGGTCGAGCCGTATGCCTCCATGCTCGAAGCCCTCGGCATCGGCACGATCGTCCGCAGCACCGGCGATCTGTGGCCCGGCGCGCCCGGCTGCTCGCTGGCGACGACGCGCCGCCTGATCGAAGCGCAACCCGACCTGGTGCGCCGCACCGTCGCGGCGTTTGCTTCCGGCGCCGAAGCCGTCCGTCGGCGCCCCGATTCAGCGGCGGCGATCGGCGCCGCCTACATCGGCGTGCATGCCGACTTCATTCGCCGGGCCCTGGCGCGGAATCAGCCGCGAATCGACGCACTCTTTAACGACCGGGCGCAGGAGCAAATCCTGGAGGTGATGCAGGAGCTCGGCTACGTGGACTCGCGGCCGGCGGACTATCTGGAGCTGGGATTCTTGCGCGAGGTCGCCTGCGCTCCGGCCGCCGCTTAGCCCATGCCTAGCCCCACGTGCGGCCCGGCGAGGTGTGGTTCAGCTGGTCGAAGACGTACTGGTACTGCTTGTTCTTGAAGACCATCGTCTGGTTGTCCGGGTCGTAGTGCACGAAGTCGTAATTGATGAAGAAGGCCTTGAGCAGCCAGGCGCAGCCCCAGGCGATCATGCCTCCCAGCAGCACGGGCATGCCGATTTGCAGGAACTCGGGAAAGGTGTCGGCGTGCGGCCGGTGGATCGCCCAGTCGTAGATGAACCAGCCGGCAACCGCGCCGATCGACAGGGCTACGAACCAGCAGCAGGCGAGCAACATCGACAGGCCGCGGTGGCACCGCGCGCAGACCGGCACCGGGCAGGTGTAGGTGATGGTCACGACGGAATTGCCATCGCCGGGCTTGGACTCGTGCGATTGCACGCCCCAGGTCTGCGTCGGTTCGTTTACTGCGCAGCGGCAGCAGACGTTCGGATACTCAAAGCGGCTCATGGCCTGTCCTCGCGCGATTGGCCTGTGGATTCGCGCAAGTCTAGGTCACTGCCTGCCCGCTGCTTCCGGCAGATTCGTTACGATCGCTAAGGGAGGGCGCTCATTTGATGGTGAGCTTTTCGCCAGCTCCCGCGGCGGAATAGGCCGCCGAAGTTGCTGCCAAGGCGTCGGCCG
>DASRJB010000769.1:0-3752 GCA_035649715.1 Pirellulaceae bacterium | reverse complement strand
TATTGCCGTTGTCCAGTCGCTCGACGCTGGTCGGCCCGCCGGGGAGGCTCTCGATCCGCCACACCTCGCGGCCGGCGGCGTCGTACTCGACGACCGACCGCTCGTTGTAGTTCCCCACCAGGCGATGGCCGCTCGGCAATCCCTGGCAGGCCCACGGCTGCTGTCCGACCGCTTGCTGCCAGAGCTTGCGGCCGCTGGTGTCGAACTCCATCAGCAGATTCTGGGAATGGTCACAGACGAGCAGGCGTCCCAGGTCGTACGCCGTTTCGCGCAGCGGGACGATGAGCGTCGCCGAATCGCCGTGTGCCGCCAGCCACTCCTTCCACCTGGCGATCGCCGCCGAGCGCGCGGGCGCGGCGTCGTAGGCGGTGTAGCTGAAATGCTGCCCGGTGCTGGCGCGCAGGCTGCGGGCCGCTTCGGCGCGGACGATCGCTTCGCCCGAATCGAGCAGCCGCACCAGCGGCGCGAGCGACTCGCGGCGGCCGTGATTGGCCAGGGCGCGAGCCGCGGCGACCTGCACGATTTCGGCCGGATCGTTGAGTAGCGGCAGCAATTCCTGATCGGCCGCCGGGCCCAGCGCTTGAGCCAGCGTGGCCAGGCCCAGGATCCGCGCCTGCGGATCGCTGCGGGTGAGCAGCTCGCGCAAGAGCGGCGCATCGGCGGGCGTGGCAGTCGCGGCCAGTGCGCGGCGCATGCCAGCCCGCAGCGACTCGTCCTTGCACAGCGGCAGCGCGGCGAGCAGCGGCCCGCACAGGCCGGTCAGTTTTTCCTCGCGAACGGCGGCAAACACGGCGTTCAACAGGCCGCGGCCTTCGCGGTCGGTCTGGTCCAGAATCTTGCGGGCCCGCCAGCGCACTTCGTAGTCGTCGCCTGCGACGGCCGCTTCGAGCAGCTCGGCCGCGCCGCCGGCCTGTTTCTGCAATTGCAGCGCGGCCTGCTCGCGGCGCGGGTAATCGTCATCGCCCAGCTGGGCCACCAGCGCCGCCAAGGCCGCGCGGCGCTCGGGCGTCGGCACGAGCGACGCCAGGTAGCCGGCCAGCGACTCGGTCGTCGGCGCCAGGCCATACTCGGCCAGCCGCTGGACGTGCGGCCGCGGCGGCGCGGCAACGGTGGCCTCGTCGGCCGCGGCGCCGCGCAGGGCGATCGCCGTCAATGCAACGAGCAC
Organism: Pirellulaceae bacterium; assembly: GCA_035649715.1. Classification (GTDB taxonomy): domain Bacteria; phylum Planctomycetota; class Planctomycetia; order Pirellulales; family Pirellulaceae; genus CAYLLN01. Next base: position 2,587 of record DASRJB010000769.1, on the reverse strand, counting down.
CAGATTGCCATATCGAAGGTTCATCAATAGCTCGACAGTCCCGTCACTTGTTGCTGGCGGAACATGCGGCGGACTTTCTGTCCGGAGGCTTCGATCTCGTGAATGCCCTGGTGGTCGGCCACCAGCGTGTTGCCGCTGGGCAATCGCTGCGCGGCATAGGGGTTGGTCAAGGCGACGCTGGTCTTCCAGACAATCGTCTTGCCGGTCGGGTCGAACTCGACGATCTGCCGGCCGTAGGTCAGGGCCACGAGCGTGTTGCCGTTGTCCAGCCGCACGGCGTGGCCCGGCGGGTTGCTCGTGCGGGCTTCCCAAACGATTTTGCCCGTGCGATCGACTTCGACCACGCGATTGCCCTGCTGGAGCGCGACCAGCGTGTTGCCGCTTTCCAGGCGCTGCGCCGACATCGGCCGCCCCGGCACGTTGACGATCGTCGTCGTGCCGTCCGGCGAGATCTCGACGAGCTGATTTACGTCGGCGCAGGCCACGAGCGTGTTGCCATTGTCGAGCCGCTGCACGGTATAGGGCGGGCCGGGCAGGCGATCTTTCTTCCAGACTTCCTTCCCGCTGTCGTCGTACTCGACGACCATGCTGTGCGAATAGACGGCGATCAGCCGGTGGCCGTTGGGCAGCCCCTGGCAGCCCCAAGCCGGCCCGGGCAGGTTCTGCCGCCAGCGCTCCTTGTTGTCCGAGTCGAGCTCGACCGCCAGGCCCTGCCCCTGCGAGACGAACAGCGTCCGCCCCAGCGGCACCGCCTGGTCCGAGAGCGGCAGGTTGAGCTTCGCCGTCGCCCCGCTGGCCGCCAGCCACTGTTTCCACTGGGCGATCGCGGCGGCGCGATCCTCGGCCTTGCCTTCCGGCACGAAGTTGACTTGCTGCCCCGTCAGGCTGCGGAGGCTTTGATGGCTGCGGTTGCGAACCCGCGGCGATTCCGATTCCATCAGGGCGACGAACGTCTCCAGCACGTCCTTCCGCTCGCCCAGGTTCGCCAGCGCACGGGCCGCCGCCAGCCGCACGCGGTCGTCGCCCGCCGGCAGTCTCTCGGCCAGCGGGGCCTTCGCATCGTCGGGAACCAGCCGCGTCAGCGCCCGGATCGAAAGTAGCTGCGCGACAGGTGTACCGTTCTTCAATGCTTCGAGCAGCGCCGGCGCGTCGTCCTTCGTCGCCACACCATCGACGGCGAACATCGCGGCCGACAGCAAATACTCTTCCGTGAGCAGCGGCGCGACGGCGAGCAGCGGCGCAAGTGCGCCGCGGGTTTTTTCCTGCCGGATCACGCTCACCGCGCTGGCCACCAGGTCCGCCCGCCGCCCGAGCGCGTCTTTCGTGAGCTGCGGCAGCGCCGTCGCCGTCACGAACAGCTCCGTCAACAGCTGGAGCGCCACCAGCGGCTGCTTCTGCGTGAGCTTCATCTCGTTAACCGCCGCGAACAGCCGCAGGGCGGCCTCGTCGGGCGTTTCGCGCGCCTGGAAGAGGACATAGGCCCCGCGCAGGTCCGCCAGGGCCAGCTCCGCCCGGTTCTGCTTGAAGTGCAGCCGCATGCGGTTGAGCTGGGCCTCGCCGTCGCCGGCGGCGATCTGCTCCTCCAGCATCTTCATGCGGTGTTCGAGCGTGGTCATGGCATAGACGCGGCCCGCGCCGACCACCCACAGCTTCTCGCCGTCGGAGAAGAGGTTGCCCACTGGCTCGTCGCTCGTCAGGGCGACGCCGACCTGGGCCAGCTCGCGGCCCTTCTGCGGGTCGAGCTTGAGAATCGAATCTTTTACGGGCACGTAGATCGCGTCTTCGGTGACGCAGCCGCGGCCGAACGAATCTTCGATGGACTTCTCCCAAGCCAGCTTGCCCTGGCCCTTCAGGTCGTAGCAGCGGACGACGTTCTTGCCGCCGACGAACAGCCGCCCGCCCTGCACGCCCAGGCAATAGTTGGCGACGCTGCCGAAGGGGCTGGTCCGCGGCGAATTCCAGAAGAAACTGCCCGTGCGGCGATCGACCGCCAGCAGCTGATCGCAGTCGCTCGACATGACGATCAGGTATTGCCCGTGCGGGATGACCACGTCGTCGTCCCAGCCGCTGAGATCGAGCATGCTTTGTCCGTAGCCGTAGTTCCGCATCGTGACATTCGGCTGGCCGTCGCGCTGATAGCGGACCGCCCAACGGATCGTGCCGCCGACCGCATCCACGGCGAAGAGCACGCCGCAGCCGCAAGTGAGATAGGCTTCGCGGCCTTCGACGGCGATCTGCACCTCCGACCAGGGCGACGCTCCGCCCTGCGGCTCATCGCAGAGGTACGACCGCCAGAGCGTCTTGCCCGTGCCGCGCTCCAGGCCCAAGAGCCAGATCGTGCCGCCGTCGGTAATCGGGGCGAGCAGCAACGAGCCGCAGGGCGTCGGCGCGGCGAGGAAGCCAATGTCGGTCGAGCCTTCTTTGTCCTCGTCGCTCGCCGAGCGGGTCCAGAGCGCCTTGCCGCCGGTGGCCTGATAAGCGGTCAACCAGTTGCCGCGCGAGCGCCGCGGCGTCACGCCGTACTGAAAGCCGCGGGCCGCCATCTGCGCTGGCCGCGACTCCGCCCCGACCCGCTTCCCCTCCAGCG
>DASRJB010000768.1:0-7987 GCA_035649715.1 Pirellulaceae bacterium | reverse complement strand
CGCCGCAAGTGTTTGTCCGCTCTCCGTTTGCATCGCTACCTGGCCGCTGGAAAGCCAGTTGGGTTTGAAGCGTTAGAGACCTCCCCCGAGAATTATCCTTACCTCCCGCTGCCACTCCTACTCAGGACTGCGCCGGGCGCGCAGCGGCAAAATCACCGCCTTTACGAAACATCCATCCACTAAATTGAGAAAGAACACAAAAGGCCGCGCGCAGTACCACGTTTATTAAACACCCGTCCACATAGAAAGTACCGTGCGGTTTACCGCAAGCTGAGGTGCTTTGTTGCGGAGCGTTGGCGTCGCGCTACTCACCGGGTTTAAGGGCGGTGCGGCTGGCGTCCAGAATGCGCTTCCAGGCGGCGGTGGCGTCGGGATAGGCGGCGTGGCCGGTGAAGTTGAACTCCGGCGCCAGCGGCAGTACCTGGGACTCGAAGATTTCGATGACGCGGGCGGCATTCTCGTGGTGCCCCCAGCAGCGGTGCAGGATGTTCGATCCCAGCGGCAGTCCGGGGCGACGGTCGTCGAAGGCGATGTCGCCCGTGAAGATCACCCGCCGGCCGCCGAGCTCCATGGAGTAGATGACCGAGTCGGGGCTGTGGCCCGGCGCGAAGATCGCCTTGACCTTCACCCCGCACAGCGTGATCTCGGCCTCGTCGCCAGCCCGCTTCAGCGGCAGTGGCTCGTCGATCGGGCACGGCACCCACAAGTTGTAGTCGCTCCAGGTGGGCATCACCCCGGTCACCGCAAACGCCGCGCTGGCCGGAGCCACCACCTTGGCTCCGGCGGCCCGCCACAGATATGCCGCCCCGGCGTGGTCGCCGTGGCTGTGGCTCAGGAGCACGTAGCGGATGTCCTGCGGGTCCACGCCGGCCGCCCGGATTCTCTCCCGCGTGGCGGCCTGAGCAGACACGCCGCCGGTGTCCACAAGGATTCCTCCAAGGGCGGTCTTGATGAGCCACATGTCGCCAACGTAGGCGTGCTCCGGCCCGCGCCGCCCAACCGAATACACGGGAAGCTCTTTGAATACCGGCCCGAACTCGGGCCCCGGCCGCGCGGCCTGTGCGGCTGAGAGCTGCTTCCGCCAGACCTCCGCGCCATCGGCATTGATCCGGACGACGACGCCTTCCTGCGTGCCGCAGACCGCGAACTTCCTATCGGGGCTCCACCGCAGCCGAGCGGATCCGCCGACCTGGACCTTGGCGATCAGTCCGCCGTCTCGGCCAACCAGGTACAGCCATCCGTCCCAGCACGAAACGAGCGCCCGCGTGCCATCCGGGTGGACCGCGAAATCGCTCACCGCGTCCGGGAATCGCCAGGGAGCACTCCAGGCCTTCCGGGCCAGGTCGTAGATGAAGACGGTGTCGGCGTCCTCATCAGCCGAAAGCCAAGGGCAGCCAGCCAGCCCGCGGGCGAACCAGCTCGCCGGTACGCACCAGACCGTCTCGCCGGGCTGATCCAGATGCACGTCGAACAAGCCAAGGGTGGGCAGCGCCGCGGCAACCAGCTCCTGGCCGCCGGCCAGCACGCGCAGCAGGCCGCGTTGGCGAGGGCAGAACGCAATCGGATCGCGCGGACTCCAGCGCGGCAGGATTCGCTCCCTCCCGACCCGCGAGTGGCCGCCGTATTCGGCGAGTGCCACCTGCGAACCGTCGCCGTTGACGGCAACGGACAGGGGAATGCGGAACGGCACCAGCGCCAGCGGCTTCAAATTGAAACTCTCCGCCAGCGCGGGGAACTCGGCCGATGGTTCGGGAGGCTCGGGCGCCGGCGCAGTTCCAGCCGCCCCTTCGCCGCGCCACAATTCCTTCCAGGGCGCAGCGCCCGCGGCACTCCGGACCGAGACCAGCGCGTGTGGTGCGGCGCCATCGAACCGCCCGGCGACCTTCGGCTCAACTCCGCGGAAGTCGTGCACCGCGTAGGCCAGCGCTACGACCTTGCCGTCCGCGCTGGCGGCCATTCGAAAGGGACGGCTCACGTCGAGCGATTGAGGCGGGCCTCCGTCGAAGCGGAAAACCGAGCGGCTGTTATTGGCATCGGCCGAAGCAAAGACGGCCTCGCCGGCCCGGGTGAACAGGTCGGCGGGAATGCTGGCCGGCCACCCGGTCTGCCAGTCGCCGCCGCCATAGCGCAGCCACCCCCGGCCGCCGACGAGCGGCCAATCATAGACATAGGAAATAGGATCCCGCTCGTCGTGAAACAGGCCGACCGTAGACCCGACCGACGTCACGGGCCCATACGTCAGCCCGACGGCAAAGCCTTGGCCCTTGGCCAGCGCCCGGACCTGCGCGGGGGCCCAGGTCTCAACGTACCGGCCCCAGGCGACGTCGCCGGTCTCGGCCGACAGCAGCCAGAAGTTGCGGTCGTGGCGGCAGGCCATGGTGCCCACGGCGACGAAGCGGCCATCGTCGCCGACGTCCACGGCCGAAACGCTCTGCGGCGGCAAGACAGCGCCCTGGCGCAGCGCTGCCGGTGCGCGACTTGGCCCTTGAGCTACCCCGATCAGGATCGCTGGCGTCTCCGCGGCCCCGGCCGCCTCCATTGGGCCGGCGGCTGCTGTCACCAACAGGCAGACGACGACAAAAGTCCAGAGCCGATCACGGGGCATCTTGGATGTCTCTCGCGGGAACGAAAAGGGATATTCTACGTTCCTCACACCTTTATGCCCCTCCCGACGCACGCGGCTTACTCTGGTTCGTTTGGGGCGGTCGGTCGGCGTGCTGGTCGGCGCAAGCGACATGTTCAAAACAATCCTCAGGTCCTTGTTCGGTCCACCGCGGGAGCCTTTCCACGACCCGGTCCTGGGGGAGCTGAAGCCGGCGAGCGTGGGATGGTCCGTCCGAGTCACCAGAGGCCGAGATTCCTTCGAGTTCACGATCGGCGGCGCGAAGCAGCCCGATGCTGCCTTGCTGGCCCATGCCCGCGAGATCCTCAGCAACTTCGAGTCGTTCCAGATCTCCGTGGCAAAGTGCGTCGCTGCGGAATCGCGCGACTACCCGGACGATGTGAAGGCGGAGCTGGCGGGCCTTCAGATCGACAATATCTCCCTCTGCTGGCCGGACCGGCCCGACGATGGAATGATCTTCTTCCGCAGCCCCAAGAACGACGCCGCCTGCTGGCGATGCGACTACATTGCCCGCAAGCCACAGGGCCTGGGATGTGACACGTGAGCCCCGCCTTTTTCTTACTGCGATTCTAGAGAGCCGCCTGTTACAGTTAGCCGATACGCCGGGCGATTCCTTTTGGGCAGGGCTGCGGCTGGGGGCGGTTGTCGACTTTCCCGCGAACGAACTTTAGCTCGCCGAAGACGGCGTTTTCGTAGCGTTTGAGGTCGGGAATCTGATCCGCGGCCAGGTGCAGCGTTCCGCAGCCGAGGCGATTTTCCAACTCGGCCAGCAGCTGCAAATGGCTGCGATAGGCGGCCGCCAGAAAGGCTTCGTCCGCGATGTTGCCCCCTTCGCCCGCGGCGAACATCTGCGTGCTGAAGGTGCCGGAGCGGTTGATCGCGTCGATCTCGGTTTGCGGCAGGCTCGTTTCCACGCAGGCCGTCTCCAGCACGTGCCCGTCTTCGAGGACCGAGACGAACGCGGCGGCGGGCGTTCCAAAAATCCAACTCGCCTCCGCCTGGACGGCGCCCTCCCGCCCCAGCAGGAGGAGTGCCAGCAGCGGCCGGGGCTCCGGCTTGAGCCGGCAGGTGACGACCGGCACAAACCCGAGCCCTGCCAGGATCGGCGAGCACTTTTCGAAATGCTGTTGCACGTCCGCGGGCAGGTTGGCCGGATGCAGCGCTTCGAACTCGATGGGGCGGAAAGTGCGGCGGAACTTCTGCCACTCGCGGCTCGCGCTCCGGCTTTCCCTCCAGCCTTTCCAAGCACAATGGACGAGGATCAAAGGGAACAGCGGCCCGACGATGACCGCCGCGAACAGCAGGGCGACCCAGACGTACACCGGGTCGGCCTGCATGGCACGCCAGAAGTTTGGGTCCTCCTCGTCGTTGACGTAGAGCCTAAAGGACGCAATCGACCCGGCCGCGCCCAGCACCCAATAACCGAGAACGAGATACCAGAACCAGTGCATGCGCCAGCCCTCCGCCGCGACATCACAAGTCTAGGTCGCGGCCGTTCGTTTGCTGGACAGCCGGGGGGTGTTCGGTTGTAATGGGGGCGGAGCGGCACTGTGGGGGGCCGCTTCAGCCGGCGTGGGCGTTGTCGCCGCGACGGTTCCCGCCGGTTCGGTCCCGCCTTCTGGATAATCGGGAATCTGCCGATGCGTGCTGCTGCCCGCTGCGTGCTTGTTTGCTGCCTGGGAGTGTTCTTCGCGCGGGCCAGCGCAGCGGAGGAAAAAGTCGATTTCAACCGCGACATCCGCCCGATCCTCAGCAACACCTGCTTCAAGTGCCACGGCTTCGACGACAAGACCCGGCAGGCCGACCTGCGGCTGGATGTGCCGGAAGGAGCCACGAAGAAGCTCGAATCGGGCGCGGTGGCCGTGGTGCCGGGCAAACTCGCCGAGAGTGAGCTCGTGCGGCGGATCACGGCGGCTGATCCGGCCGAGCGGATGCCGCCGGCCGACAGCGGCAAGTCTCTGAAGCCGGAGCAAATCGAGCTGCTCAAGCGGTGGGTCGCCGAAGGCGCGGAGCTCAAGCAGCACTGGTCGTTCCTTCCGCCGGTGCGGCCGACGCCGCCGGTTGTAACGCCTGCCGCCGAGCGGATCGCGAACCCGATCGATCAGTTCATCTCCGCCCGGCTGGAGAAAGCGGGCCTGAGCCCATCTCCGCCGGCCGACAAGGTGACGCTGCTGCGGCGGGTCACGCTCGACTTGACCGGCTTGCCGCCGACGCCGGCGGAGATCGACCGCGTGCTTTCGTCCATCGCCCCCTCACCCCCTCTCCCGCTCTCCCCCTCGGAAGCAGAGGGGGAGAGCGGGAGAGAGGGAGAGTGGGAGAAGGTTTATGAGGCGTATGTTGATAAGCTCCTCGCCAGCCCCCGCTACGGCGAGCACATGGCCCGCTACTGGCTCGATGCGGCGCGGTACGGCGACACGCACGGGCTGCACCTGGACAACGAGCGGTCGATGTGGCCCTATCGCGATTGGGTCGTGCGGGCGTTCAACGAGAACCTGCCGTTCGACCGGTTCACGGTCGAGCAGCTTGCGGGCGATCAGTTGCCTGAGGCAACGCTGGACCAGCTCGTCGCCAGCGGCTTCAACCGCTGCAACGTCTCGACCAGCGAGGGCGGCTCGATCGACGAGGAAGTCCGCGTGCGGTACGCCGTCGATCGCACGGAGACGATGAGCACGGTGTTTCTGGGGCTCACGCTGGGCTGCGCGGTCTGCCACACGCACAAGTTCGACCCGGTGTCGCAGAAGGAGTTCTACCAGCTCTACGCCTTCTTCAATTCGGCAGCCGACGCCGCGATGGACGGCAACGCCCTCTCGCCGCCTCCGATCAAGAAGCTGGCCACGCCCGAGCAGGCGGCACAGCTCAAGGCGCTCGACGAGCAGATCGCGGGCGTCAACAAGCAGACCGCCGAGCTGCTGGCGTCGATCGAGTACACCGATCCCGGCGCGAGCGAGTCCGCCGCAGCCGCGGAGCCGAAGGAATTCGTGTGGATCGACGACGCCGCGCCCAGCGGCGCGAAACTGGAGGGCAACAGCGAGTGGAAATTCGTCACCAAGGAAAACGGCCAGGTCTTTAGCGGCGAAAAGGCCACGACCCGCAAGGCCAGTGACCTCTCGCAGCACTTCTTTACCGGGGCCTCGCCGGGCCTGAAGGTCGGCGAGGGTGACAAGCTGTTCGCTTACGTCTATCTCGATCCGGCCGATCCACCGCAGGAGATCATGCTGCAGTGGAACGACGGCTCGTGGGAACATCGCTGCTACTGGGGGAGCGACGTGATTCCCTGGGGCGGCGCGAATTCAGCGAGTCGCCTGCCCATGGGCAAGCTGCCGCAGGCCGGCGAGTGGGTGCGGCTGGAGGTCGAGGCGGCGAAGGTCGGTCTGGCAGCCGGAGCGGTCATCAACGGCTGGGCCTTCACGCAGCACGGCGGCACAACGTTTTGGGACAAGGCCGGCATCGTGACCCGCACGCCGCAGGTAGGAGCGGGCTTCGAATCGCTGGCCGCCTGGGAGGCCTTTGAGAAATCGCAGAAGAAGTCGGACGTGCCCGGCGACGTGAAGGAAGCGCTGAAGGTCGAGACGGAAAAGCGCAACGACGACCAGAAGAAGAAAATCCGCGACTACTTCGTGCAGAACGTCTGTACGACGACGCGGCCGAAGTTCGACCCGCTGCGTAAGCAGCTCGAAGAACTGAACAAGCAGAAGGGCCGCGTGGACGGCACGATTCCGGTCTCGCTGGTGATGGCCGACATGCCCGCCAAGCGCGACACGTTCATTCTGGTCCGCGGGGCGTACGACAAGCCGGGCGAGAAGGTCGAGGCCAATGTGCCGGCCATCCTGCCGCCGCTGCCGGAGGGCGCGCCCCGCAACCGCTTGACGCTGGCCCGCTGGCTCGTCGATCCCCAGCACCCGCTCACGGCCCGGGTCACCGTCAATCGCTTCTGGCAGCAGTATTTTGGGACGGGCATCGTCAAGACGGCCGAGGATTTCGGCTCGCAGGGCTCGTGGCCGACCCACCCGGAGCTGCTCGACTGGCTGGCCCGTGACTTCATCGACTGTGGCTGGGACGTCAAGCGGCTGCAAAAGCTGATCGTGATGTCCGCCACGTACCGGCAGTCGTCGCGGGTCACGAAGGAGCTGCTGGCTCGCGACCCGGCGAACGAGTTGCTCGCCCGAGGGCCCCGGTTCCGGCTGGACGCCGAGGTGATCCGCGATTCGGCGCTGTTCACCAGCGGCCTCTTGATCGAGCAGCCCGGTGGCAAGGCGGTGAAGCCGTATCAGCCCGAGGGCCTCTGGGAGGCGGTCGGCTTCCAGGGCAGCAACACGGCGAAGTACAAGCCAGACGGTGGGGCGGCCAACTACCGGCGGACGCTCTACACGTTCTGGAAACGGACCGCGCCGCCGCCCTCGCTGATGACCTTTGACGCGCCGTCGCGCGAGGCCTGCACCGTTCGCCGCAGCCGCACAAATACGCCGCTGCAAGCCCTGGCGCTGATGAATGATGTGCAGTACGTCGAGGCGGCCCGCAAGCTGGCCGAGCGGGTCATGACCGAGGGCGGCGCAGCGCCCGCCGAGCGGCTGGCGCACGGCTTCCGGCTGGCGACCTCGCGGCAGCCGACGGCCGACGAAGCGGCGATTCTGGTCGCCGGTTATGAGGCCCATCTGAAGAAATATCAGGCCGACAAAGCGGCCGCGGAAAAGCTGATCGCCCTCGGTGAATCAAAACGCAACGCCGCGCTGGACGCCGCGGAGCTGGCCGCGTACACGCTGGTCTGCAACTTGATCCTGAACCTCGACGAAGTGGTGACGAAGGAATAAGCATGCATCCCATTCAAGAACACTCGCTTCGCGAGACCCGCCGCTACTTTTTCGGGCGCATGGCCGCCGGCATTGGCACGGCGGCGCTCTCGTCGCTGCTCGCGCCGCAACTGGCCGCGGTGGAATCGAGCTCCGAGCAGGACAGCCTCGGGCTGTTGCCAAAGCTGCATCACGCGCCGAAGGCCAAGCGCGTGATCTGGCTGTTCATGGCGGATGGGCCGAGCCAGCTCGATCTGTGGGATTACAAGCCGAAGCTGGCGGAGTTTTTCGATAAGGACTTGCCCGACAGCATCCGCCAGGGGCAGCGGATCACGACGATGACCAGCGGCCAGGCCCGGCTGCCGGTTGCGCCGTCGATGTTCAAGTTCGCCCAGCACGGCCAGCATGGGGCGTGGGTCAGCGAGCTGTTGCCGAAGCTGGCCGGCGTCGTCGATGACCTGTGCGTCATCAAGACGATGAACACCGAGGCGATCAACCACGACCCGGCGATCACCTACATCCAGACCGGCAGCCAGATTCCCGGCCGGCCGAGCCTCGGCGCGTGGCTGAGCTACGG
>DASRJB010000767.1:0-3279 GCA_035649715.1 Pirellulaceae bacterium | reverse complement strand
AAGCTGGCCGGATCGGCGGCAGCCTCCCTGGTGGCGCTGCCCGCTGGCGGCGAGCAGCCGGCGTCCAAGCCGCGCGTCGCGGCGGTGTTCACCGAATTCCGCCGCCTGTCGCACGCCTATCACATCCTCGGCAACGCGATGGGCAAGTACCTGTTCCGGGGCCAGTGGGTCGATCCGGGACTGGACGTGGTCTCGTTCTACGCCGATCAGTTTCCGGCGGGCGACATGGCCCGCGATGTGTCGCAGAAGTTCAAAGTCCCGCTCTTCAAGTCGATCGACGAGGCGCTCTGCGTCGGCGGCCGGGAGCTCGCGGTCGATGCGGTCCTGCTGATCGGCGAACACGGCCGCTACCCCGCCAACGAGCTGGGCCAGCGGATGTACCCGCGAAAGGAATTCTTCGATCAGATCGTCGCCGTACAGCGCCGCGCCGGCCGCTTCGTGCCTGTCTTCAACGACAAGCACCTCTCGTACCGCTGGGACTGGGCCAAAGCCATGTACGACGAAGCCCAGCGGCTGAAGATGCCGCTGATGGCCGGCAGCAGCGTGCCGCTGGCCCAGCGGATGCCGCCGCTGGAGCTGCCGCCGGACGCGGCCGTGATCGAGGCCGTCTCGATTCACGGCGGCGGGGTCGAAGGCTACGACTTTCACGCCCTGGAAGTGATGCAGTCGCTGATCGAAGCCCGCGCGGGAGGCGAGACCGGCGTCAGCCGCGTCGAGTTTCTAACGGGCGAGGCCCTGCAGCGCGCGGCGGCGGAAGGCCGCTGGCCAACGGCGCTGGTGGCAGCGGCCATGCGCGCCGAGCGCGACGCCAAGATGCCGCGCCGCAGTATTACTGGCAGGCCGCCGCGGCCCTTTCCGGACGAGCCCTTCGCGCCGCGGCACGCGATCCTGGTGACGTACAACGACGGGACACGCGGCACGGTGCTGACGATCGGCCGCAGCGACGAGCGGTGGAACTTTGCCTGCCAGTTGCGCGGCGATACGAAGCCGCTGGCCACGTCGTTCTATGGCGGGCCCTGGGGCAACTGGAACCTGTTCGGCGCGCTGGGCGGCGCGATCGCCCACTTCTTTCGCACTGGCAAGGCGCCCTATCCGGTCGAGCGCACGCTGCTGGTCAGCGGCATCCTCGACGCGGCCATGCACTCCCGCCACGCCGGCGGCCAGCCGCAAGAGACGCCGCACCTGAAGCTGAAGTACGCCGCCCAGGACTTCCGCGCCTTCTGCGAGACCGGCGAGAGCTGGCAGGTCCTCACCACCGACTCCATCCCGCCCCAGGACTTTCAGCCCGGCAGCGGGTGACGATCCACTCTCCGTTGCAGTTGGCCGGCCTCATCCGAGCGGAGGGCACGGGAGTCGAACCCGCAACCCCTTGCGGGGCATCTGATTTCGAATCAGACCGCTGACCATTCGCTTACCCTCCGAGGGCGATTTTACCATAGGAACCCTCGGGGAAAAGAGAGGTTCGCGCACGGCGGCCCACTGCAGCGTCGGGCGGCAAAAACCTTCGGCCGTCAGGCGGCGAAAAAGCCGGCGGCGGACCAGTGGGTGAACCAGCGGCGGACGAGCGCGGACAGTTCTTCGAATGCTGCGGCGGGCTCACACGCGGCGGCTGCGGCCAGGGCGTCCTGCAGCGCCGCGCCGCCGCGGATTGCCGTCAGCAGCGCGGCCTGAACTGCGGTTAAGTCGTAGCGCCGCACGACATAGTCGCGGCGCAGCAGGGCGACGTGCTGTTCCTGCGGCTGCGGCCAGGCCGGCTTGCGGCCCGCTTTCCAATCGGTGTAGAAGTCGCTCACGGGAAACGAAAACGTGTGCAGCTCGAAGCCGGGCACGAGCCGCAGCTGCAAGCGGGCGTCCGCGCCGGCGGGCAGCGCGAAAGGCGGCAGCCTTTCGGGGCCCGGCCCGTCGAAGATGCGGTCGATTGCTTCTTCCAGTCGCACGAGCTCGACGACGAACCGGCTCCAGGGTTCGTCGCGCGGCCGCGTCTCGTCGAGGTATTCGCCAAAGCGGTCGGCCAGGCGAGCCAGCGTGTAGCTTCGCGGCGGATGCCGCAGCAAATAGCCGGTAGCCAGTTCGTCGAACGTCTCGTCCCCGACGGCAAACCGCGTGCAAGGGAACAGCTCGCGCAGCACATCGAGCAATCGCGCGAAGTAAGCATGTTGATAGATGCTCAGCCGCTGCTCGGGCGACTGCTGCGGGCCCGGGGTGAGGCGATTGCAGACCGCCGCCGCGTCGATCGGCGCGGGATCAGCGATCGTGGCCAGGAGCCACTGCTGCACCGCGGCGAGTTGTGCCGGCGCGTTCATTCAGCCTCCGCAGCGACCAGGTGGGCGGGATGGGGAAAGGCGCGGGAAGCAAATTCCGAAGAACCAAGAACCGAAGAACCGAAGTTGGAGTTCTCACTCATTTGGTTCTTTGGTTCTTCGGTTCTTTCGAATTGTGCTCGGGCCAAATACTGACGCGCCTTTTCTGCTTCGGCCCAAACTTCGTCAAACGTGGGAATCTTCGCGTCCCATTCCAACAAGGTCGCCGCGCCGCCGGTCAGCTGCGCGGCCTGGCGATACAAGTCCCACACGGCATCGACGACGCGACCGTCGTGCGTGTCGATGCAGTGCGTGCCCAGGTCGGTGTGCCCCGCCAGGTGAAACTGCTGCACCCGCTCGGCTGGAATCGACCGCAGGTACTCCTGCGGATCGAAGCCGTGGTTGCGGCTGCTGACGTAGACGTTGTTCACGTCTAGCAGCAGGCGGCAGCCGGTCCCCTCGGCCAATCGCGAAAGGAATTCCCACTCCGGCATCGTGTCGGCGGTGAAGGTGACGTAACTGCTGGGGTTCTCGAGCACCAGCGGCCGCTCGAGGAAGTCCTGCACGGTGCGGATGCGTGAGACGACGTGGCGCAGCGAGGCGGCGTCGAGCGGCATCGGCAGCAGGTCGTGGGTGTTGCGGCCGAGCACGCCCGTCCAGCAGAGGTGATCCGAGATCCAGCGCGGCTCGAAGCGTTCGATCAGCCAGCGCAAGCGGTCGAGGTAGTCCCGCCGCAAGGGATCGGTGCTCCCGATCGAAAGCGAGACGCCGTGGAGGACGATCGGAAAATCGCGCCGGATCCGGTCGAGGACGAAGTGAGGTCGTCCGCCCTCCATCATGAAATTCTCGGAGAGCGCCTCGAACCAATCCACCTCGGCGCGGCGTTCGAGAAGGGTGTTGAAGTGTGCGGTGCGAAGGCCGATGCCGAAGCCGAGAGACGACGATGAAGACATGTCGCGGATCGCGAGCGGCGGCGCGA
>DASRJB010000766.1:0-3743 GCA_035649715.1 Pirellulaceae bacterium | reverse complement strand
CTCTCGTTCGACATCCTCCGCCGCTCGGGCCGCCGCTATGTCGCTACGCGCAAGAGTGCCGGCTGGGTCAAATCGGCTGTCTTTGGCAAGTCGTTTCGCCTGGTCGAAGAATCAGGCGACGACGCACCGCAATATCAGTTGCTCGTGCGTTGACAACGCTGCGCTCGCTATCAGCTCGGCAGCGGAGCGCCGCGGCGAATCAGCCGGCGCAGCGCACCGGCGTCAATTCGGCAGCGGCCGTATCATAGACCGCGCACCACCCGTCCACGACCGGCGCAACGACCACCAGGTATCTCGGCTCGCTGTTCAACAAAAGCGGCGCTTCCCCGTTCCAATCCAGCCGGCCGGTGGGCGTTATCACCAGCCAGCAATGCATGTGTCCGACGAAGAGATGCCGCTCGGGCACGGCGGCGAAGCTGCGGCCCGCTTTTTCCGCTGTGTCGGGAAGGCCGTCGAAGTACCACAGGTTTTCGATCTGGCACGCATCAAGCCAGGGCTCGACGTGGCTGAACCGGCAGCCCTCCAGGACCAGGTGCGGCTGCATCGAGGCCATGAAGTCCAGCACACCCGGGGCGGCCCTCTGCCGCAGCTCGCTGGGTACGTCGCCGCAGAGGCCGAAATCGTGGTTGCCCCACACGCCGACCGCGCGGGCCTCGCGCAGGAGCGCCACCGTTTCGCCCGCCCGGCCCACGGTGCCGCAAGTGTCGCAGGCGTCGCCCAACGAAACGACCTGGTCCACGCCCATCCGACGGAACTCGACGAGCGCCCGCCGCAGCGGCTCGATCGCTTCGTGTATGTCCGCGAGAATTCCGATCCGCACGGCAGGCTCCGTTTCGTCGAACCGCCACGACAATCCTACTTGCGGATCCCGGCAACGTTCCAAACCTTCACCGTGCCGTCGTCGCACCCGGCGGCCAGCAGGCTGTCGTCGGGCGAGAACGACACCGGGCGCGTGCGGAGCTGCGAGGGGATGCTGCACAGCTCGACCTGTCGCCTTACGTCGTACACTTTGACGCCGTCGTGACACGCACAGGCAAGCAGGCCGCCGTCGTGCGAAAGCGCCAGGCGATAGGCGTTGCCATTCCGAATGCTGACGGCTTCGAGCGGCTGGGTTTCGATCAAATTCCACCGGCTGATTTGCACGGTGAATGGCTGAGGTGGCTGCGGGCCGGTAAGGCCAAAGCTGAGAATGGTCAAGGAATCGGATTTTGGGCCGAAAGCCACGGGGCGGACGACTTCGGCTTCGCAGGGAAAGGTTCGCCGCTGCGTCCCGGCAGCCGCGTCCCATAGTTTCACGTTGCCGTCGGACAAGCCGCCGCTGGAGGCGAGGGTTTTGCCGTCGGGCGAGAAGACCAGCCCGGCGACCGCACCGCTGTGCCCACGTCCCGTCCACAACTCCCGGCCCGTCTGCAGGTCCCAAAGCTTCAGGTCACCCGTGGCGTTGCCGCCCCGAACAGCGGCCGGCCGGCTGGCATCGATCGTGGCGATACCGCCGGAGGCCAGCCGCCTGCCGTCGGGGCTGAAGGCCGCTACGTAAGCGCCGCGGTCGTGCCCTGTGAGCTTGCCAGCGAGCCGGCCCGTGGCGGGACTCCAGAGGCGAATTTCGCCCGGTGTCGTGCGGGTCGAAGTGCCCGGACCGCTCGCAGTCGCCAGGCATTGCCCGTCGGGCGAATATTCCGCATGGAAGACGATGCCGTTTTCGACGGTCAGCGTTCGCAGCAGCCTTCCGGTGGCGACTTCCCAGAGTTTCACTTCGCCTTGCGCGGGAGCGTCTTTTTCGCCGGGACCACCGCCAGCGGAAGCAATCGTCTTTCCATCGGGCGAGAAGGCGAGGGTGAGCAGGATGAGATCGCGCCCGCCCAGCGCCTGCGGCCGGAACAGGCCACCGTGATCCAGGACGAGCGCGGGCGGAAGGCCCGGCACTTCTGGCTCGGTCGCGGCGGCCAGCACGGCGACGGCTTGCCAGAGGAAGCAGCAGAGCAGCTCGTTTGGTGGCCAAGACCGCATCATGTTTTGCTGACGGCGAGATGGGCTTATTTAATTTGTAAATGGGCCCTGAATGCGCGGCTGCGCCAAGCCAATTTAGATCAATTGTCCATAAACATTGATTTGGATATTGACGATGGTTTGATACTACAGTACACTGCGTGTATTGTACACTGGCAGCAGGCGATTGCTAGCACCCTGCATATGGATGCTTAAACTGCATAACTTGCATAATCGCGGATGCCACGAATGCGACGCAAACCATTGACGGCAAGCCACTTACGTCAAATGCATCGTCCCCAAAAATTTGTGCGTTTATGCATGCATAACCCTGCATAACTCGTTACCAGGGTCTCCCTGGTAACGCACTACCGCGAGGGCCTCCCTCGCTGCCAGGCGAGGCAGGAGCCTCGGAGCAGTGGGTTCCCAGGCGGAGCCTGGGAACCAGGTTGCGGCATGCATAACTGGGCATCGCCATGAACCCGCCCGCCCCAGTCCGAGAAGCCCAGCAGGCGCTAGTCGCCACGCTCCGCCGCGAGGTCGGCCGGCTGGAAGGAGTTCGGCCGCCCGAGGACGACCGGCCGCTTTCGACCGGAGTGGAGGCCCTCGATCGGCTTCTGCCCGCCGGCGGCTTGCGGCGGGGGACGCTCGTGGAATATCTCTCGCCCGGCAGCGGCTGCGGTGCGCCGGCCCTGGCCCTGGCCGCCGCCCGCGAAGCCTGCCGCCCAGGCCGGGCGCTGGTCGTGCTCGACTGTAGCTCGCGACTCCGTCGCAAGCGGCCCGCGACGGAGTCGCGGGCTACGGGTTTCTACCCCCCCGCGGCCGCGGCCTGGGGCATCGATCTGTCGCGGCTCTTGATCCTGCGGCCGGCTAATGAGGCGGATGCTCTGTGGGCCCTCGATCAGGCGCTGCGCTGCCCCGGCGTCGGCGCGGTGTGGGCCGCCTGTGACCGGCTCGACGTTCGCGATTTCCGCCGTCTCCAACTCGCCGCCGAGACCGGCGGCACGCTCGGCCTGCTCCTCCGCGAGGGCCGCCTCCGCGGCCAACCCACCTGGGCCGACGTGCAGTGGCGGGTGAGCCCGCGCTGTAGGGAACGCCCTCTGTGGCGTTCCGGGCGCGCCGATTCGACGTCGTCCCCGCGTGGGTCTGCGCTCGCCGACCACCGCTGCGCGGCGGTGCCCGCGAGCTTGACCCACCCTACCTGGCGGCTTCGCGTCGAATTGCTCCGCTGCCGCGGCGGGGCGGGCGGGCAGAGCGTGGTTCTGGAGCTCGATGAAACAGCCGCGACCTGGCGGGAGGCTACCGATCATGCGCCGCATTCTCTGCCTGTGGCTGCCGAACTGGCCGATTCAGCGCCTGTGCGCCGCGCGTGATCGTAAGGTGCATCAGCGCAGGGCAATGCACCTTTCGCCGTCCAACAAGGTGCATTTCGCTCCGCTCATGCACCCTACACATACGCCCATCCTCCTTCACGCCCGCGATCCACGGCGGGGAGAGCTGGTCGTCGCTTGCAGCGATGCGGCGCTGGCGCGCGGCGTGCGGCTGAACATGCCGCTGGCCGAAGCGGCGGCGCTGGCCCAGCGCGGCGGAGCGTGTGTCATTCAGCCGCACGATCCCGCCGCCGACCTGGCCGCGCTGACCCGGCTGGCCGAGCACTGCGAGCGGTTCAGCCCGCTCGTCGGCTGGCAGACGGTGGAGGGCTCCAAAGCCGCGACCAATGGTCGCGGTGGCCAGGGGTCGGGGGTCGGGGGTCGGGA
>DASRJB010000765.1:0-9681 GCA_035649715.1 Pirellulaceae bacterium | reverse complement strand
GACGGCTCGGTGCGCATGTTGAGCAACACCATGACCCTGACCACGCTCTCCAGCCTGATCACCAAGGCGGGCCTGGAGACGTCGACGGAGTGAGGGCTGCGGCGCTTGATCAGACGACGGTCCGCTCAGGTTCGCAGTGTTTCTTTCCGTCAGGCACGCTGACGTAGATTGTGGCGTCGGTTTCCTTGCAGCAGGCCGTGAGGGCCCGCAGCACGCCGCCGCGATTCAGGTTGAAATCCTTCGACCGCCAGCGCCGCGGCGGTTCCACGCCGCGATTGGACGCTTGCAGGAGGTAGAGCGTCGCCACGAAGCCGCTCGCGGCGCGCACGACCTCCAGCCGTAGGGCCCGGCTGTCGCCGCCCGTGGTCCAGACGGCGCGCGAGGGACTGGACAGCGGAAACGAATACTCCAGCTTGATTCCCGCGAATTTCAGTTCGCCTTGCTTCCAGGCATCCAGCGCCTCACCGATGAACGACGTCGCGCGCAAATCCGGGCCAACGCGATACTCTTGTGGGGCAGGCTGATCGATCGCGAGTTCGCACGGCACAGTTTCGACCTGTCCGAGGCAAGGTGGATCGGCGCAGCCGCCGACACCGAACTCACATCCGTTGAAGTCGATTGGACCGTCGGCGTTGAATTGCCCGGTATCGAGGTTTTGCAGCCAGACCTTGATCTGATGCGCACCGCCGACCGTTGCGTCGGGAATCAGGGAGATGTTGAAATGGAAGTCGCCGCCCGAAGCCATGTTGTCCGGCAGCAGCGTACCTTCGGTGCCGTCATTCGGCACGCCTGCATCTACCGCTGCGCCGGCTGCATAGACCTTGGCCACAATGCGACACGGGGCTACGGGGTCCCACGTGTTGGGACGCAGCCACTGGCCACAGCAACTGACGAGGAAACCGCCAGCGTCCACGGCGCCTTCTCCACCGGCGGTGGGATAGTCGATCATGCAAGACATGGTTCAATTCTCCAAGGGTGTGAAACTCAAGTTGCCGAACCAGGTAGCCTCTTTGGGTCCGTAACCGCGTGCGCTAAACAGACCCCAAGGACCTTGGTAGTCTATCGCGTCGTATTTCTGATTGATGTTGGCCGCCGTGAGATCCTCGACAACCACGTCGTCCACCGAGATTTTCTCGCAGCCCTGCCGGCCAAATTGCACTTTCAGGCGAACTTGCGCCCGCGCCGGCAGAGGAACCCGTTGCCCGATCGCCGCCTCCCTGATAAACGGCTGCGTATCGTCCCCGAGCACAGTTCGTTGGCGCATGGCTTCCATCTGCTCGCCATACTTCCTGCCATTCCCATCCTTCAGCGGGAAGTGGTGCAGCCATACCAGCTGGAAGGTGGAAGCCAATTGAGGAACGTCTCTCCGCGGCTGCACGCGATAGCCAAAAAAGAGCCCGGCAAAGCCGTGCCACGGTGTCTGGCGGATCGTCACCTCGAACGTGCCCGGACGGCCGTCGTAATCACCGAGCTTGATCAGCTGGTACGACTCGGACCGCAATTCCAGCATTCGCTGGCCATCGTTGTACCTCGCGGGCGGAGAGGATTCGTAGCCCTCCCACGCGATTTCTTCCAGCGGACGACTGAGATCGAACGTCTGCGGGCCTCGGCCATGGATCGGTTGGTCCTTCCGCTGGATTCCCGTCAGACCGGTGAGATGGGCAATGGCCCAGCCGGTCGTGCCCGCTGCCGCGAGCAGGCACAAGGCGACGGCTGCGGTGGAGATCCACGTCCAGGTTTTCTTCCGCGGCGGCTCGGCGGCGAGCAAACGGGTCGGCGTGGGCGTTCTGCCTTTGACCGCCGTGCTGCCGCCATCGGGCAGCGGCGTCTGCAAGGGCAGGGGAGGGGGCGGCTCGTCGATCTCCGCCTGCTCCCGCCCAGGCCGGTACAAACCGCACAAATCGGACCCAGCCGACAGAGGCGCAAGCAGCTCGGCCAGCTCGGACGGCTGCTGAATGCGGTCGCCGGGCTCCTTGGCCAGCAGCCGGGACAGAACCGCATCGACCTCCTCCGGCACGTCGGGCCGCAGCGACCGGATCGACGGAATGGCGGCGTAGCGATGGGCGTCGAGCTTCTTGCCGATGCTGCCCCCATCGGTGCCGCTGTACGGGGCCTGGCCGGCAAGCAGCTTGAAGAAGGTGCAGCCCAGGCTGTACAGATCGGAGCGGACGTCGGCGTCGTGCGGATCGTGCAGCTGCTCGGGCGAGACGTAGTCGGCTGTGCCCAGCAGGTAGCCGGTCTGCGTTTGCGAGTCGTCGTCGGCCGGCTGCCCTTCGCGCAGCCGCGCCAACCCCAGATCGAGGATCTTCACGACTCCGTCCGAGGCGAGCATCAAGTTCGACGGTTTCAGATCGCGATGCACCAGGCCGCAGGCGTGAATGTGGGCCAGGCCGAGCGCCGCCTGGCGGATGATCTCGCATGCCGCGGGGCAGGGCAGGGGACCGAGCACCGCGACCAGCCGGCCGATATCGACTCCATCGATGTATTCCATCACGAGGTAGTCGATGCCGTCCTCTTCGTTGGCGTCGGTGGCAAAGACGATGTTCGGATGCTGCACGCGGCCGGCCGCGGCGATCTCGCGCTGCAGGCGGACGATCGCGCTCTTGTCGCTCAATTGCAATCCCGGCAGCAGCTTGATCGCGACCGTCCGGCCAAGCTTCACGTGCTGGGCCAGATAGACCAGCCCCATGCCGCCGCGGCCGATGAGCTTGAGCAGCTTGTACTGGCCGATCCGCTCTGGCACGCGCAAGGGAGGCTGCGGCAAGTAGATGGTCGGCGCATCGGGGCCGGCGGCTGGCGGATCAGAGGGGCGGCGATCGAGCCGCGGCGGAGGCGTGGTGGGCTCAAGCGGCGCGGTCCGCGAGCGATGCCGCAAGGTCGTCAGCCGCGATTGGCACGAGACGCACGTTTCCAAGTGCGCGGTAACGGACGAAGCGAGCTCCGGAGCCAGGTCACCCGGAATGAGCGCCAGCAATTGTTCGTCGCTCGGACAACCGCCCAGAGCCCGGACAGGATCGACCAGCGGACCGGGAGCGAAACTGGCCATCGGGCGAACTCGGCGGGACGAGTGACGAGGCGGACAGGTAATAGTTTAGAGTCGCGCGCGGACAGAATACAGTTCCCGCCATGGCGAATTTTGCGGCGCAGACGCCGCGGCGGGCTGTCTGATATATTCGCGGCAGTAACAAGAGTACATCGCCATATGTCCCGCTCACCCGACACCTTCCAAGTCTAGCCTCCATGCCTCGCGAGCCGATTATCTCGTCCGACGGGCCGCGCGACGACGAATTCGATAACGGCCTGCGCCCGGCGCGGATTAAGGAGATGGTCGGTCAGCGGGACGTGATCGAGCGACTGAACATCGTCGTGGATGCCAGCCGAAAGCGGGGGGAGCCGCTGGGGCACATTTTGTTCGACGGCCCGCCGGGGCTGGGCAAAACGACGTTCGCCAACTGCATTCCCCGCGAGCTGAATGTGCCGCTGGTGACCGCCAGCGGCCCGGCCCTCAAGGCGCCGAAGGACTTGCTGCCGTTCCTCACCAACATGGAGGAGCGGGCGGTGTTCTTCATCGACGAAATCCACCGGCTGCCGAAGGCGGTCGAGGAATACCTCTATTCCGCGATGGAGGACTTTCGCCTCGACATCGTGCTGGGCGAGGGGATCAACGCCCGCACGATCAACATGCGGATCAAGCCCTTCACGCTGATCGGGGCCACGACGCGAGCGGGGATGCTCTCCGCGCCGCTGCGGGACCGGTTTGCGACGCGCGAGCACCTGGGGTTTTACAGCTTGCCCGAGCTGACCGAGATCGTCCGCCGCTCGGCCCGCAAGCTAAGCGTGCAGTTGCACGAAGAGGCGGCGATCGAGATCGCCCGCCGCAGCCGCGATACGCCACGGATCGCCAATCACCGCCTGCGGTGGGTCCGTGACTATGCCGACAGCAAGTCGGGCGGCGTGGTGACGCTGGAGGTCGCCCGCGCGGCCTTGGTGATGGCGAACATCGACGAGTTCGGACTGGACAAACAGGACCGCGCTTGCCTGGAGACGATCATCCGCGTTTTCGGCGGCGGGCCGGCAGGGGTCGAAGCAATCGCCCACACGATGAACCTCTCGCCCGACACGCTGTCTGACGAGGTGGAGCCTTACCTGCTCCGCAGCGAGCTATTGATCCGCTCGCCACGCGGCCGCGTGGCGACGGCGAAGGCCTACGAGCACCTGAAGATCGCAGCACCGGCCAGGCCGGACGAAGCGCAGGGAAAGCTGTTTGCCTAGCACTGGCTTAGCCGGGAGCAAACCTGCTCCCGGAGTGCTGCGAGTGCCCTGTGCGAGTCGGAACAATTCCTGCCGCCCCAGGACCAGGTTTGTTCCCGGCGAATAATTGGTCCACTCTCCGGTTTCTGCTTGCAAGCTATAATCCTGATATGTCGCGCCGCCATCGGGCACGGGAAGTCGTGCTTCAGGTTCTGTACGAGGACGATCTGAATCCGGGACGTAACCCGGAGGCGGCGGATCAGTTCTTGTGCAACCGGCTGAACAACGACGCGGAGTCGATCGACTTCGCCCGCTCGCTACTGGCCGGCGTCCGCAAGCACCGGGCCGAGATCGACCAGCTGCTCGCCCAGCGGGCCGACAACTGGACGCCCGATCGGATGGCGGTGACCGACCGCAACATCCTGCGGCTGGGCGCGTACGAAATCCTCTACGGCGGCACGCCCGAGCGGGTGGCGGTCAACGAAGCCGTGGAATTAGCCAAGCGCTATGGCGCGAAGCAGTCGCCACATTTCGTCAACGGCGTGCTGGACCGGTTTATGCATAAGGAAAGGTAACGAGTCCAAAAATCAAGGAACCGAAGATCCAAAGAACCAAATAGGACATGTTCGACTTTGGTTCTTCGGTTCTTTGGTTCTTTGGATTTCGAATCCCATGGGCGTCTTCGACGTATTCAAGAAAAAAACCGAGCAGCCGGCGACGACGGCAGGGCAGGGGAGTGCGCCGGCGGAATCGCCGCAGGAGCCTGCGCCGAAGCAGGGCCTGTTCGGCATGCTCCGCTCGGCGCTGAAGAAGACCTCGGACCTGCTCAACACCGACGTCCGCGATCTCTTCAAGCGGGAAGGCCGGCTGGTCGATGACGAGTTCCTCGGCGAGCTGTTTGCGATCCTGGTGAAGACCGACATGGGCGCGGGGCCGGCGGCGCGAATTCGCGACCGGATCGGGACCGACTTTCGCGCTCGCATCGTGCACATGGAAGACGTGCTCAAGAGCGTCAAGGACGAAGTCCGCATCATTCTTGCCCAGCCCGAGCGGCCGATCGAATTGGCGGCCACCGGGCCGACCGTGATCCTGGTGGTCGGCGTCAACGGCAGCGGCAAGACGACTTCAATCGCCAAGCTGGCGAACCTGTTCCGCTCGCAGGGAAAGAAGGTCGTCCTCGGCGCGGGCGACACGTTCCGCGCCGCGGCCGTCGAGCAGCTCACCATCTGGGCCGATCGGCTGGGCGTGGAGATCGTCAAGGGCGGGGCAGGGGGGGACCCAGCGGCGGTTGCCCATCAGGCGGTAGCCAAGGCGCTCGAATCGCAAGCCGAGATTTGCATCATCGACACCGCCGGCCGGCTGCAGACGCAAACGAACCTGATGCAGCAGCTGGAGAAGATTCACCGCGTGATCGGCAAGCAGATTCCGGCGGCGCCGCACGAAACGCTGCTGGTGCTCGACGCGACGGCCGGCCAGAACGCCCTCAGCCAGGCCCAGGGCTTTTCGACGGCCGCCAAGTGCACCGGCATCGTATTGGCCAAGCTCGACGGCACCGCCAAGGGCGGCGTGATCATCCCGATTCGCGAGCGGTTTGCCATCCCGGTCAAGTTCGTCGGCCTCGGCGAGAAGGCCAGCGACCTGGCCGTGTTCAACGCCGATCAGTTCGTCGAGGCCTTGTTCGCCGGCGCGGCGTAGGTTGCCCCTTGGTTCGCATCTTTGCTGTCCTCGCTGTATTGGCCGTGCTGCTCCTGGCGGCGAATTTCGCCATCGGTCTGGCCGCGGGGGATTTCAACTCCGTGGCTTTGCAAAAGAAGGCGGCCCAAATCCGCGTGCTCGAATTGGAGAACCAGGCGCGACGCAACCGAACGCGCTCGTCGCCCGAGCTCAAAACGGCCAGGCAGGCGCTGTCCGAGGCCGATGCCGCCTTCGCCGGCCCGCGGCGCTGGATGACGATCCACATGCTCCTGGGCAGCGCCGCCGCGCTGGTGGCGGTGCTCGTCAACAGCATCACCGTGACCTACTTCATCGGCACCAGCCGCTGGTGCAAGGAGGTCTGCCAGACGTACAGACTGGACGCCGAGCTCGCGGAAGCGAGTACGCGCCTGAAGCGCGGCACGTTTCCCTGGGCGCTGGCCGGCATCCTGGCGATCATTGCGATCGTCGGCCTGGGCGCGGCCGCCGATCCCAGCGGCGCGAATTGGCGCAGCTCGGCGTCGCTCGTGCTGCCGCACTACGTCGCTGCAATCGTCGGTTTGGCGGTCGTCGTCGTCTCGTTCTGGATGCAGGCCAATCGGATCGCCGAGAACCATCGCGTAATCGAGGCAATCCTCGCGGCCGTTCGGACGGTTCGCGGCGAGAAGGAACCTCTACCGACATGAAAGCCGTCTTACAGCGAGTCAGCCGGGCGAGCGTTACCGTAGAGGGCCAGGTCGTGGGCCAGATCGGCCGCGGCCTCCTGGTCCTGCTGGGCGTGGAGCAGGACGACGCGCTGGCCGATGCGCAGCAGCTGGCCGACAAGACGGTCCAGCTCCGCATCTTCGACGACGCCGACGGCAAAATGAATCTGGCGCTGGCAGACGTGGGCGGGGCGCTGCTCGTGGTCAGCCAGTTCACGCTGCTGGGCGATTGCCGCAAGGGCCGCCGGCCGAGCTTCATCCAGGCCGCCCCGCCTGCGCTCGCCGAGCAGCTCTACGAGAACTTCGTCGCCGCCGTCGGCGTGCAGGGCATCCCGGTCGCGACGGGAAAGTTCCGGGCCATGATGCAGGTCGAGCTGGTCAACGATGGACCGGTGACGCTGCTGCTGGACAGCCGGAAGCGGTACTGAGACAAATCTCAAGAACCGAAGAACCAAAATTCCAAATCGGAAGTCGTGCTGTTTTGGTTCTTTGGTTCTTTGGTTCTTTGGTTCTTCGGTTCTTTGGTTCTTCGGTTCTTGTTTCTACCGCTGGATCGTCGTCGCTTCACCCGCCGCCGGCTGCTTCTGCACGCCCGCCAGCTCCAGGGCCTTGTCGAGCACCTGCTGGGCGGTGTGCGGGCCGAATTTGACTTCGTAGCCAAAACGGTTCATGAGCATCGGGTCGCCGACGGCCAGGAGGGCGATTACAGCCAGCGTGCCATAGACCGAAAGATTGGCCCACTTGTCGGTCCCGAAGAATTTGAGCGCGGTGCCGAAAGAGCGTTTGACGTTGAGCTTGCCGCTCCGCAGCCGCAGGCTCCAGAGTTCGTCGAGCAGCAAGTGCGAGAGGAAGCCGAGCGAGACCGCGCCGGCCTTGAAGGCGCGGATCGCGATGTCCTGCCCGGCCACGACCAGAAACGCCAACAGGCCGCAGGCGAGGCAAGCCGGGATGCTGTGCCACATTCCGCGATGGACCGTGTAGCGCTTGAACAGCTCGGCGACGCCGAAGCGGATCGCCGCATAGATGGCCGCCCCGGCCAGCACCATGCTCTCCCGCGACCAGCCAAAGTTCTCGAACCGCTCGAGCATCAGCATCGGCACGATCGCTGCGGCGAAGGCGCTCATCTCGTGCACCGGCCGTCCGGAGTCGCTGTCGAGGTCCGGCAACATGCCGGAGACGCTGCACAGCCCGCCCGCCAGCACGCAGGTCTCGACCGGCGCGCCGCACTGGAAGCCCCACACGCCATAGGCGATGCCCGTGATCGTGCTCACGGTGATATGCGTCTGAAAGCCGGCCATGGCCAGTCCCCTGCCTTTCCCTGCCCCGCGAGACAATGCGGGGCGGGGACGATAGCAAGAGCCGGCGCCTTGGCCAATGGCAGTTGGGTTGCTATTCGGCCAATCCTCCGCGGCGGCTATACTCCGCCCCGTTTGCCAAATGCGAAGGAGCGCGCGCAAATGCAGCCTTACGACATCCTGATGCTGATCGTGCTCGCTGGCGCCGTGGTCTGGGGCGCGTGGAAGGGGCTGGCCTGGCAGATCGCTTCGCTGGCCTCGATCGCGCTGAGCTACTTCGTGGCGCTCCGCTTCCGCGGGCAGCTCGCGGGCGTGATCAGCGCCGCGCCGCCTTGGAACGTCTTCCTCTCGATGCTGATCCTGTTCCTTGGCACCGGCCTCGTCGTCTGGGTCGGCTTCAACTTCGTTTCGGAGCTGATCGAGAAGGTCAAGCTCAAGGAGTTCGACCGGCAGCTCGGCGCGCTGTTCGGCGCGGCCAAGGGCGTGCTGCTGTGCGTGCTGATCACGCTGTTCTCCGTCGCG
Organism: Pirellulaceae bacterium; assembly: GCA_035649715.1. Classification (GTDB taxonomy): domain Bacteria; phylum Planctomycetota; class Planctomycetia; order Pirellulales; family Pirellulaceae; genus CAYLLN01. The sequence continues at coordinate 1,217 of DASRJB010000765.1, read as the reverse complement.
CTGCTCTCCGACACCCAGCGGCAGGCCATCTGTAACTCCCGTTCCGGTTATTACATCGCGCTGCTCCTGGACCGTTCCGATGCGATCATCCCGCAGGAGCTGCACCAGGTGCTCGAGCCGTACCTGGACCAGCTCGACCGCTCGGTGCCTCACGAGCACGTCGAAACCGGCCGGCTGGGATCGTTCTCGTTCGGCTCAACCGAACCGAGCCCGCCCGGCAGCCCGCCGTCCAGCTTCCCGGCTGCCGAGTTCACGCCGCTCGTGCCCGTGCAAACGCCGCGCAGCGCCGGCCGCATCGAAGCACAGCCCGCGCAGCCCGCCGGCAGCTTTCGCTAGAGCCGCAGGGACTCGCGGCTGCTGAAAACCCAGGGAAAAACGGGCCTGGAACCGAACATAAGAAACATTATCGGACGTTGTCCGATTAGAATTCGACCGATGACACCAAGACTTACACGACTGGTTATTGGCTGGATCGTAACCGGAATCGGGGCGCTGCCAGCCTTTCTGGGCTTTCGCTATGCGACGAATGGACGGCCGAAAGAATCGCCAGTGCTAGACAACGTGTGGCCGGCTGTTTGTGGGGAGGCGGGCTGCTCGTCGTTGCCGGCGTGATAATTTTGCTGACAGCACCAAAAAACGTCCAATGACCCGTTCAGCCGAAGAATGGATAAAGCTGCTGGACGAGCGTCCCTTCACGCCGCTGCGATTGCTTCTGGCCGACGGCCGAGTGCATGAGATTCGTCACCGGCAGTTGGCGATCGTCTCTCAAGACTCGGTCACGATCGGCATTCCGCGCAACCGCCAGTCCAAGATCGCGAAGAAGATCACGCGTTGCTCGATCCCCAACATCATCGCGATCGAGCCGCTCGAGACCGACGGGCCTAAGAAGGGTCGTGGCCGTTAGCTTTGGCCACGGCGGCCGGATCTTCGAGGAAGACGCCCATCCGGCGGAACTTCTCGTAGCGGCCGGCGAGCAACTGGTCCGTCGATAGCGCCAAGAGCTCGCGGAGCGAACGCATCAGGTAGTGCTTGACCCGCATCGCCGTCGAGTGGTGGTCGCGGTGAGCGCCACCCAGCGGCTCCTCGATGACGTGATCGACGACCTTCAGCCGCAACAGGTCCGCCGAGGTGAACTTGAGCGCGGTCGCGGCCCGCTCGGCGTACTGATGGCTCTTCCAGAGGATGCCGGCGCAGCCTTCGGGGCTGATCACCGAGTA
>DASRJB010000764.1:0-3307 GCA_035649715.1 Pirellulaceae bacterium | reverse complement strand
CGATTGCGGGCCTGCTGCTGGCTGCCGACGTGGGCTTTGCCCAATGCGGCTTTGGCCGGTTCCCGTCGGTGGGCGGCATCTCGATCAATCCCGAGGGCGTGTTGAGCGAGCCGCCCGCGGACGCGGTGCCGGAACTCGTGCGACAGGAGCTGAAGAACGCCAAGCCCGTCGCCGGCGCGCTCAGCGAAAAGGTCACGATCCGCAAGATTTCGCTGAAGGCGATTGAAGCCGCCCTGGCCAAGAGCGAACAGAACAACGCTGCAGAATTGCCGCAGGAGATCAAGTTCCTCGCGGGCATTCAGCGGATTCAGTACGTCCTCGTCTATCCCGACGACATCGTGCTGGCCGGGCCGGGCGAAGGCTGGAAGCTCGACAGCCGCGGCAACTACGTGGGCGTGACGACCGGCCGGCCGGTGGTGCGGCTAGAGGATCTCGTGGTCGCGCTGCGGACCGTCAACGATGCCCGCGAAGGTGCGATTAGCGTCTCGATCGATCCGACCGAGGAAGGCCGCAAGCGGTTCGAGTCCTACATGAAGTCGCAGAAGACGTTCACGCCGGCGGTGCTGGACGGAATCGCCCAGGCGCTCGGCAATCAGACGATCAAGATCAGGGGCGTCCCGGAGACCAGCCGGTTTGCCCGCATGCTCGCGGCCAGCGACTACAAGATGAAGCGGATCGCGATGAAGCTGGAAGAGTCGCCGCTGCCGGAGCTGCCCAGCTTTTTGGACATGATGAAGAAGGGCGGGGCGAAGCTCGGCAACATGATGCCGCGGTGGTGGATGGCCTGCAACTATGAGCCGCTCGCCAAGAGCGAAGACGGCCTGGCGTGGGAGATTCGCGGCCAGGGCGTGAAGGTCCTCACCGAGGACGACTACGTCGCAGGCGGCAAGGCGACGGCGACCGGCAAGGTCAATCCGCTGGCCAAGGAGTGGGCCGATACGATGACGAAGCATTACGACAAGCTCGCGGTGAAAGAGCCGGTGTTTGGCGACCTGCGGAACCTGATGGACCTGTGCGTCGTGGCGGCGCTGATCCAGAAGGAAGGCCTGCAGCAGAAGGCCAACCTGCAGCTGCCCACGCTGCAAGGCCAGGACAGCAAGTTCGAGCTGGTTTACTGGCACGCTCCCAAGACTGTCGCCACGCAGTGCAGCTTTGTGAAGCGCGGCAGCGAGTACATCATCACCGCCTCGGGCGGCGTCGAGATCGCCTCGTGGGAAGTCGCCGGCAAGTCGATCCTGAACGCCGAGGTCGGCCAGGTCCGCAGCAAGGCTACTCCGCAGACCGCGGGCAGCCTGTGGTGGAACTGAGACGGCCGCCGAACAAGCGACGAACTAAGCCTCTCCTGGCCCGGGTGTGTGCAATTCAGCCGGGCCGTTTTCGTTAGGAGCAGGCGCTAAAATCGACGCAGGTTGACGAACCGGACTTCGGCAATCGCCGCAGCAGCACTGGGAAAATGGGCATCGACGTAGCCCGCGGCAGCGAGGCCCTTCATCGAAGCCGCTGTCGGCGGGTCTGCCGATTTCAGCAGTACGACTTCGGGCGCTTCCATTACCTCCGTCACGCGGGCCGCGATCGAATCTGTCGTCGCGGCCCAAGTGTGCGGAAGAACGCAGCCCGGCAGTCGCGGCTCCTCTTCGATCAAGAACCGGCGCGGATCAAACACGGCTGGCCCGCTCGCCGGCAATTCTCCCAGCGACTCGATCAGCGGTACGCCGGCGAGCAGCGCCGAGAGCAGCCGTGCCGAAACGGCCAGCGCGTCGATGCACAGCCAATGCGCGGCTTCCTCGCCGAGGGAAAACGCGCGGTCCGCTTGCCGAATGACGTCGGTCAGCGGTCCGCCGCCGCAAATCAGCACCTGAACGGCCGGCGGCTGGGCGGCGAGCCATTCACGCAGCGCTGCCGGCAGCTTCGGCCAATCGAGCAGGCTGCCGCCGACCTTGACGACGCGAATCGGCAGCCGCGGCGGGTTCATTTGCCGGTGCTTTCGCGGGCCAGCACGGCCAGCGCATGGGCCGGGGCGCTCCGCGAGATGGCCGGCCCCAACTCCTTCGTCAGCGAAACGCACGCGGCCGCGATTTGCAGCAAATCGAGAGACTCGCGGGCCAGAAACTCCCCGTGGCCGGAGAGCACGATCGTCTGCGGCGCCGCGGGCAAAGAGCCCTTCACTTTGCCGATCGCAGCCGCCAGGCGCGAGACCTGCGCGTCGGCGACGCTTTCAGCCAACGTCACCGCGTCGCGATGATTGAACTCGTCGCCGTCGGCGGCGATCATCCGCGCCAGCCGCTGGCGGGCCGCGGCCTTGGTCGCCGGCCGGCCGTCGGCCGTCGCGGTGAGCGCCGGGTCTTCCGGCAGCTGGTCGAGCAGGAGGTAGACATCGCGCATCGTGGCGAACATCTCGTGCACCACGGGGCAAGTTTGCCCGCGGTAGGGAACCTGCGCCGTCACGCCGCAGACGGGGCTCCGCTCCACGCCGCTATAAACCAGCTCGCCTGCCAGCAGCCGCTGCGTGTCGGTGGTACCTTTGGCGACTGGCTTGCCATCGACCAGCGGGATCACGTCGCAGGTCGTGCTGCCCACATCGATCGCCAGCCCGCTTCCCGCCGGCGCGTACCGCGCGGCAAAGCGGGCGAGTGCATGCCAGTTCGACGCCGCCACGAGCTGCGGCATCGTAAGAGCGACCTGCGGCGTCACCAGGCGGCCATCGACCAGGTACACCCGCGTATGGCGATTGTCCGAACCGGCGCTGATCGCCTGGAGGATGAACCGCACGCCGGCCGCCTTCGATTCAAAGCAGTCAGCCAGCTCGCCCGTCATCGTGACCGCCAGGTGATCGGCCGGCGGCGCTTCCGAGATCGACGTGCGAATCTGCTGGGCCAGCCGCGACGAATCGCGCCACAAGGCAAAGGCGTACGACTGGGCATAGCCTTGCCCGTCGGCCGCTTTGATATTCGCCCCACCGACATCCAAGGCCAGCCATTTCATGGTGCGTTCCGCGGGGCCGCTACTTCACAATGGTGCCGTCCGCCAAGAATTCTACTCGCCCGCCGCCGAAGCTCAAATCCGGTTCGCGGCCTTCGGCGACGGCGAGCATCGCGGCGGCCAGGTTGCATTTGGCAAACGCCCGCAGGCCGACATACGAAGTGGTCAGCCGCGGGTTGATTTCGATTACGCGGTCACCATTGCCAGCCGCTCCCAGGATCACATCCACGCCCACGTAGCCGGTCGCCGGCGGCAGCGCGCTGACCGCCGCTTCCGCCAGGCGGCGGGCGCGGGCCGACAGGGCCTCCGACAGCGGCAGCCGGCCGCC
>DASRJB010000763.1:0-11250 GCA_035649715.1 Pirellulaceae bacterium | reverse complement strand
CTGGATTCGCCGAGGTACGCAGTGCGCCGCCGCCTGCTGCCGGGCGCCGACGACGCCAAGGCCTGGCGGCACGTCGCGTTCTCCAGCGACGGGCAGCTGCTGGCCGCCGGCAACGCTCAAGGCACGTGGTCGGTCGTCGATCCGCAATCCTGGACCGCGCTCCTCCAGGAGAAGCTGCCCGCGGCTGTCACGGCCCTGGCCTGGCATCCGACCGACCGCCGCCGCCTGGCCATCGCCACCGAGGACGGACAGTTGACCCTCGTGCCGCTGCCCGCCGACGTCACCAGCCGCAAGGCCGCTCCCGACTTCGACCCGGCCAATCTGCTGGCCACGGCCAAGACAGTGGTGACCAACGAAGAGTGGTCGGATCTCGTGCGCCTGCTGAATGTCGTCGCGGCGTATCCGCTGTCCGTGGCGCACAAGCAGGAGTTCGACAACCTCCGCTTCAAGGCCAAAAAGGCCATCGGCGACCTGGTCAGCGCCGTCCAGCCCAAGACGATCGACGCCGTTGACGTCGAAGACGCGGCCTACAACCTCCAGCTGGCCATCGACTTCGATCCCGCGGGCCCGCTGGGCAAGGACGCTCGCGAAAAGCTGCGGCAATTGCCGGTGCAGACGCCCGAATCGATCGCCAAGGCCAACGAGGCGGCGCAAAAGGCGGCCGCCGCCGGGAAAAACCGCCCGCGGCCCGGCGCGCGACCCAAGGTCCGCGCGAAGCCGTGACCGAATTCAGTGGTTGTAGGGTGGGTCAAGCGAGTCCGCGAGCGCAGACCCACGCGGCAAACGCATCATCCGCCAGAAACGCGTGGGTCATCGGCTGCGGCAGCCTCGACCCACCCTACAACCTGCGCCTACTTGCCGCCGGGCTTCTTGGACGAGGGCTTGATGGGAAACGGCTCGGTCGGGCGGGACGATTCGCTGGTGGGCACGTCGCTCTCTTCCGCCTCGGGCTCGAGCAGCACGGCGTCGAATTCTTCTTCGGCCTGGCCGGCCTGGGGGACGTCGGCGACTTCATCGAGCGGTGTCAGCACGTCTTCATGAATGCCCCCGGAATCGCCTTCTTCGGTCGGCGCGACGTCGAGGTCCAGCTCGTCCGTGACTTCGCCCGCGTCGGCCACGACCTCCAGGGCCGGCGGCTCCTTCTCGGCGGGCGCCTCGCGCGGGGTCAGCTCAAACGAGAAATCGTCGCTCGCATCGGCCGGCGGGACCGGGATCACAACCTCGTCGTCCTTGGAGCGGAGCACCTCCTCCTTGGGCAGGTTCGACTGCGTATGGAAACCCAATTCGTCCAGCCCGCCTTCGCTCCCTTCCGACGGAGCGGTGATCGGCCCAAACGCCAGCAGGGCGGGAGCCGGCATCTTTTCCAGCAGCGCTTCGTCGGGCAATTCCTCGCGCAGGTCCTGCCCCCAGCGGAACATCGTCTCGACGTTGCCGCGGAGCACCTGCTTGCCCAAGGCGACGGCCTGCGTCTCGGTCCAGCCGCGGTCGATGACAAACCGCTCGGCGAGCACCTTGGCCAGGATCCGCTTGAACATCGCGAATTTCGGCAGGGCGAACTCCAGCTTGTACATGTCGCTGTAGTAGGCGACCTGCTTGGTCCGCGGGACCGCCTCCAGCCGGGCGGCGAGGTCGTGCTCGATGTAGGCCGGCGTGTTGCTGTACCACCAGTGGCCATTGCAGGCGACGTTCGGAAAGATCCAGGCGTAGCTCACCAGCTCCTGGTTCGTCACGCTGGCCAGCACTGAAATCGGAAACGTCACGCCCGGGAAGCTGTTGAACAGCTCCTTGTACTGAATCAGCGAGACGCGGCTGTCGAACAGGTCGCGGCCCTGGTGCACGCCGGCTTCATAGACGCCGCGGTTGACGCCGATCATCAGGTCGAAGGGCAGCTTGAACGCGTCGCACATCTCGGCCAGCGTCCAGAAGACGAAGTTGCCGATCGCCCGGCGGTGCGATTCGGCAGCGCCGGCACCTTCGGAGTGGATCGCAGCCAGCGCCGTGTTGGCCCGCGCCGGCGAAACCCGCGCGGGGGCAAAATCGGGCGGCAGCGAAATCGCGCAGGCCCGCGCCCCACGGGACTTGAAGTGCTGAAAGAGCGCAGCGATCGCCCGCCGCAGGGCCTTGGCGTCGCTGATGCCAATCCCGCTGCACAGTTCCAGCCGCTGGAACACGTCCGGTTTGGCCAGGTGAAACACCAGGTCGTCGGTCCGCAGGCAGGGGATATAGACGCTGGTGTCAAAACCTTCGAGCGGGTCGTCGAAATCATTGGTCAGAAACACCGCTTCGAGCTTGCTCCGCTCGAGGACCTGCTGCGGCCAGTCGGCGTGGCACATCAGCCGCTCGGCCGAGTCGTAGACCTTCTCCCAGTTGGCCGGCGTGATGTCGGGGTCGTGCAGGCCGAAAAACGTCTGGCACATCTCGACCAGCCAGCTGTACTGGATCGTGTTCTGGATCGGCCCCAGGTTCTCGATCAGCCGGCGGACCTTTTCCCGAGGATCGAGGCCGGGCTCTTCAATCTGGGCCTTGGGCATGCCGGCCGAGTGGGCCAGCTCGGTGTAGTAGTGATAGCCGAGGATGTCGGCCAGCGTGTGCGAGCCGGGATCGAGCGGGTTGATGTGCGTGTGCGGATCGATGAGCACCAGCTGGTCGAGTTCGGCCAGCAGCCGGCGGCGCAGGTCGAGGGACATAGTCGCGGGGAGAAAAGGGGCGGGGGAAAACCGCCCACAAGGATAGCACGCCCGCGCGGTCGATGCTGCAGCCTTCAGCCGCCCGCCGCGCGGGACTGGCCGGGATGCGTCTCGACGGAATTGTGTACATTGGTACGCTATTTGCTGTTACGTTCCGAATGCGGCGCGGACTGCCTTTTTGGCCGGGAGCGCGCGCGAGCAGCGGCGAGTGTTTCTCTCGGCTGGGAGGCCCTCAAACGCTAATAACAACTACTTAAGGCCGTTTCGCGATGCTGGGCGCAAGTCGATGAGCCGCCAGAGTTTGCGACGAGATCTTGACAAAAAAGCGATGTGCGAGCCCTTCGGCCGGGGGATGGCATTATGAGCCAGTCGTGCTGCGCAGGCCGGCTCCGCGTCCCATCCTGGGAGGTAGGTTTTCGAGGAACCGGAAACCCAGGACCCGTGCGATGAACAAGACCATCATTGTGGCCGCCCTCGTGACGGTGGTGATCGTGGGCGAGGCCCTGTTCGCCTACCTGCTCATCCCCAGCACGGGCGACCTGGAAAAATGGGCGGCTGCGAAGAATGCCCAGTCCAGGCATGGTGACGGGAATGCCCACGCTGGCGAGCACGGGAGTTCCGGGCAGGCTGCGCCCTCCGGCAGCCACGAAGTCGAAGTGGACCTGGGCAAATACAACGTCATCGTCCATCAGCCGACGGCCAACGTCACCCTGCGGGTCAGCTTCCACCTGATCGGCACGGTGGCGGAGAAGGAGGAAGCCGAGTTCCAGCACTTGCTGGAGAAGAACCAGCACCGGCTGCGGGACCAGGCGATTTTTGAGATCCGCAACTGCCAGATCGAGGACCTGACCGATCCGGGATTGGCCTTGCTCAAACGGCGCATTTTGGCGAAAAGCAACGACCTGTTTGGCAAGCCGCTGCTGCACTCGGTCGTATTCAGCGATTTCTCGTTCATCGAGCAGTGACGGGGAACCGCGGATGTCGCGGATAGCGCGGATGAAGACAGGAAAGCGATTTTCCTCATCCGTGAAATCCGCGTAATCCGCGGTTGCCCCTTTTCCCTGCCGAACGACTTGCGATCGGAAAGGAATCCGATGCCTGGGGACGCGCCGACACTCAAGCAGGACGACATCGAGGAGCTGCTCCGCCAGGCCCAGATGGCCTCGGGGCTGCTGACCGATGCGCCGCCGGCTGCTTCGGCCGCGGCGGGGGCTGATCCCGCGATGGCCTCGCCGACTGCGACGTTTGACGCGCCCCAGCCGATGCCGCGCTCGCGGCCGGCCCCTGGCGAACCGATGGGCGACGACGTGGAATTCCTGCTGGCCCAGGCCGAGCAGGCGATCGCCTCGGTCGATCGGCCGGTCGATCCGGCGATTGCGGGGCTCGCGCCGTTCCAGCTGAACGACCTCGGCGGAGCGCCGGCGTCGGGCGAGCGGGCGACGCTGGAGCTGCTCAAGGACGTCGATCTCGATCTGCGGATCGAGCTGGGCCGCACGCAGATGTACCTGGAAGACGTGCTGAAGCTGAAGCGGGGCAGCGTGGTCACGCTCGACAAGCTGGCCGGCGATCCAGTCGATGTGTTCGTCAACGGCCGGATGGTGGCCCGCGGCGAAGTGCTCGTGCTTAACGACAATTTTTGCGTCCGCGTGACCGAGCTGGTCACGGGCGACGAATTCGACTAGTCCGGCGGCCCTGTTCTGCGAGTCATTCGCATGCGCTTTTGTGCGTCATCGCTGCTGGTCGCCGCGCTGCTTGCGCCGGCTGCTGCAGCGGCGCAGTCGCCTGCGTCGTACTATTTGCGGCCCGCCCCGCGCGGCGAGCAGGAACATTCCACGCGCCAGGCGGCACCCGCGCCGCCGGCACTCAAGCTGGCGCCGCGGAGTGCGGCCAGCCGATCCGGCGTCGCCCGTCCGGCTGCACCCACGCCCGGCGGGGCGATCGGCACGGTCGCGGGCAGCCTGGGCATCGTGCTCGGCCTGTTTTTCGTGATCGCCTGGTGCTCGCGGCGCTTCGTGCCGGCGGACCAGCGCCAGTTGCCCAAGGAAGCCGTGGAAATGCTCGGCCGCGCCCCATTTGCCGGCAAGCAGCAGCTCCAACTCCTGCGCGTCGGCAACAAGCTGCTGCTCGTCGCCCACTCGGCGAGCGGAGTCGAGACGTTGACGGAAATCACTGATGCGGCGGAAGTCGAGCACCTCACGGCCCTCTGCCGCCGCGGCCAGCCGGGCAGCTCGTCTGCCGCGTTTCGGCAGGTCCTGAACCAGATCGCCGCCGAGCCCGCCCCCGGCGGATTCATCGGCCAGACGCCACGTACCGCGCGAGGCGCACGATGATCCGAGCTCTCATCGCTGCGTTAGTGGTCGCGCTCGCACCGGGTGTCTTGCGCGCTCAGTCATCGTCCACTGCGCCGCAGGCCGCGCCCGCTCCACCGGCCGCGCCGATCCTGCCCGACCCGATCACCGAAGCCCTCCGCGGCGGACCGGAGTCGTGGACGAAACCGGACAAGCTCAGCTCGACGCTCCAGGTCATGCTGCTGTTGACCGTGCTGAGCCTCGCGCCGGCCCTGCTCTTGATGACGACCAGCTTCGTGCGGATCGTCGTCGTGCTGGGCTTACTTCGCCAGGCGATCGGGGCGCAGCAGTTGCCGCCGAGCCAGGTCATCACGACGCTCGCCCTGTTCATGACGCTGCTGGTGATGGGCCCGACCTGGGCCGAAGTCTACAGCCGCAGCATTCTGCCCTATACCCGCGGCGAGATCACCGACCCGCAAGTGGCCTGGGACGCCGGCGCGCTGCCGATCAAGCGGTTCATGAGCCGGCAGATCGACCTGGCCGGCAACAGCGACGACGTCTGGCTGTTCTACGAGTACCTGCCCGAGAGCCAGCGGAGCAGCAAGCCGCCGGAAACGTACGACGACGTGCCGCTGGTCGTGCTGCTGCCGGCCTTCATGCTCAGCGAGCTCAAGGTCGCGTTCCTGATCGGCTTTCAGATTTACCTGCCGTTTCTGATCCTCGACCTGGTTGTCTCCAGCGTGACGATCTCGATGGGCATGATGATGCTGCCGCCGGTGATGATCTCGCTGCCGCTCAAGCTGCTGCTGTTTGTGCTCGTTGACGGCTGGACGCTGGTCGTGCGAATGCTGCTGGAGAGCTTTGGAGCGCCCCTGTAACCAAAGCCGCGACCAGTGGTCGCGGTGCAATCAGTAGACCGCGACCAGTGGTCGCGGCTTTGAACATGGATCCGCAAACCGCCGTCGACCTGACGCAGCAAGCGATGCTCACGGCGTTGATCGTTAGCGCGCCCCTGCTGCTGGTCGGCATGGCGGTCGGCCTCTTGATCGGCCTGGCCCAGGCCCTCACGCAAGTGCAGGACCAGACCGTCGCCTTCGTCCCCAAGATCGTCGCCATGGCCGCCATCCTCGTGTTCTGCCTCCCCTGGCTCGTGCAGAAGATGGTCGAGTATTCGGAGTACTTGATCTCCAACATTCCCAGCACGATTGCCGGTGGGTGAGTCATTTGTCACTCGTCATTTGCAAATGACCAATGACCAGTGACCAATGACGAAACTGTGCGGTGCAATGTCTCCCTTACTGATTCACTATCTCGACCAGTTCCTGATCTTCGTGCTGGTCCTGACGCGCCTCGGCTGCCTGCTGATGACGCTGCCGGTGGTGGGCACGTCGAGCGTGCCCTGGCAAGTCCGGGCGATCCTGGCGATCGGCGTCTCGCTGCTGCTCACGCCGCTCTATTTCGGCCGCGCGGTCCCGCTGCCGGGCAATCTGCTGATGCTCGGCGTGCTCGTGGCTCGCGAGGCGATCGTGGGGCTCGCGCTCGGCCTGGCCGTGATGATCCTGCTTTCGGGCATGCAGCTCGCCGGGCAGATCATCAGCCAGATCAGCGGCCTGTCGCTGGCCGACGTCGTCAATCCGACGTTCGAAACGAACGTGCCGATCTTCTCCCACGTATTGGAGCTCCTGGCCCTGGCGATTTTCTTTCTCGTCGGCGGCCACCGCGACGTGCTCGACGCGCTGCTGCGATCGTTTGCCTGGATGCCCCCCGGCGAGGCCCGACTGCCCAGTGAGCTGGTGCCGGCGCTGTCGCAGATCACGGCTCACAGTTTCGAAGTCGGCATTCGGGCCTCTGCGCCGGTCATGGTAGCGCTGCTCATCGCAACGCTCATCGTGGCGCTGATCAGCCGCACGCTGCCGCAACTCAACGCGGTCGCAGTCGGCCTGAACTTCAACTCGCTGATCGTGCTGGGCGTGCTTGGCGTCTGCCTGGGCTCGGCCGCGTGGGTCTTTCAGGAAGAGCTGGGCTCAACGATCGACTTCGTGGGGCAGGCGTTCCTGCCTGCCTCGTAACCAAAGCCGCGACCAGTGGTCGCGGTGCAATCGGCAGAGCGCGACCACTGGTCGCGGCTTTGTGAGCTGAATGGCCTCCGAAGAATTTGGCGACAAGACGCACGAGGCAACGCCCTATCGCCGGCAGAAAGCCCGCGAAGAAGGGCAGGTCGTGCGCAGCCAGGACCTGGCGTCGGCGGCGCTCTTGATCGCCGGCTTGCTCGTGGTCTGGTACTTCTCCTACGGTCTGGCCGACGTCCTGGGCCGCCTTACGGAGGATCAGCTCGGCGGCGAAGCCTGGTTCAGCCTCGACGCCCAGACCACGGCACATCACGCCGCCAGCGTCGCTGCCCGACTGGCGGTCAGCCTGCTGCCACTCTTGGGCCTGCTGCTAGTTGCCGCGGTGCTGGGGCACATGGGCCAGTTCGGCTTTCTGTACCTGCCGCAAAAGCTGGCGCTCGATTGGCAGCGGCTGAATCCCATCAGCAATGCCCAGCGGATGTTTTCGCTGACGAGCTTCGTGCATTTGGGCTTTGGGCTGGTCAAAGTGCTGCTGATCCTGGGCGTCGCCGCCTGGTGCGTCTGGGCGGAGCGCGGCAGGCTGCAAGGCCTGTCCGGCCAGACGACGGCCGAAATCGCCACGTACCTGCTGGGCGTGCTCCTCTGGACGAGCCTCAAGATCGGCGGCGCACTCTTGACGCTGGCTCTGTTCGACTACGGCTATCAGTGGTGGCAGCACGAGCAGGACTTGCGCATGACGACGCAGGAGCTCAAGGAAGAAGTCAAGCAGCAGCAAGGCGACCCGCACATCGCCCAGCGCCGCAAGCAGGTCGCCCGGCAAATGGTCCTCCGCCGGCTGAGCACCGCGGTGCCCAAGGCCGACGTGATCGTCACCAACCCGACCGAGCTGGCGATCGCCCTGCAATACGACGCGGAGAAAATGCCCGCGCCGGTCGTCGTGGCCAAGGGCGCCGGAGTCCTGGCCCAGCGGATTCGCCGCCTCGGCCTGGAGAACAACATCCCGATCGTCGAGCGGAAGGAGCTGGCCCGCGTCCTCTACGCCAACGTCGAGATCGGCCAGGCCGTCCCCGCCGAGCAGTACGCCGCCGTCGCCGAGGTCATCCGCTACGTCTATCAGCTAAAACGGAAGCCGCTGCCGCTGGCGCGCTCCGGCTCCTAATCGCAATCCTAATCCTAATCCTAATCCTAATCGTGCTCTCCGGCCCGAGGATTAGGATTACGATTAGGATCAAGATTAGGAAGCCGAGGCTAAGTGGAGTCGAACAGCCGATACCGCTTGGTGATTTTCGCGCCGCCGCGCTGCAGCGTACCGAACGAGAGGCGGTTGCTTTCCAGGACCCAGCTGAACTCCGCCTCTTCGATGCCCCAAGCCTGGGACTCGGGGATCAGCCGGGCGGCGATGACGATTCCCAGGCCCCACTTCTGATACTCGGGGATCACGTTGGTGCTGATCAGCCGGATCCGCTTGATCCCCTTCTTGTTCCAGAGCAGGCGAATGAATCCCAGCGGGAACAATCGGCCGTCGATTTGCTTGATGCGGGTGTTGTAGTCGAGCAGGCCGAACTGAGCCCCGACCGGCCGGCCGTCGATCTCGGCGATCGTGGTCATCTCGGGCACGATCAGCAGCTTCAGCGTGCCGGCCATGTGCTCGACCTCGGATTCCGAGAGCGGCGTGAAGCCCCAAGTGCCGACCAGCGACTGGTTGTAGATGCTCAGGAAGATCCGCACGTCGCGGTCGAAGTGCTTGCGGTCCATCCGGCGGAGCTTGATGTCGAACCGGCGGTTGCATTCCTCGTAGATGAACATCAGCTTTTTATCCAGCGTCTGCAGCATCTCGATGCGGCCCCAGAACGCGAACATGTCGTCGACTTTCGCCAACCCGCTCCCCTCGATCAATCGCTGATAGTAGGGCGGGTTGTGCGTCATCATGAAGAAGGGCGGCGTGTCGAAGCCCTCGATCAGCGTCCCGCACTCGTAGTTCATCGACGGGTTCATCGGGCCGCGAAACTGAGTGATGCCGCGCTCGCCCAGCCACCAGCGAACGCCCTCGAACAGGCCCGCGGCGACTTCGGCGTCGTCGATCGACTCGAAGAAGCCGAAGAAGCCGCGGTTCTCCTTGTACACCCGGTTGTGGGCCCGATTGATGAGCGCGAGCACGCGCCCGACGGGCCGGCCATCGTGGAGGGCCAGAAAGGTCTGCCCCTCCGCATCTTCGTAGAACGGGTGATGCCGGTAGCCGACGAGCTCGGCCTGGTTTTGCCGCAGCGGGGGAATCCAGCAGGGGTCGCGGCCGTTAATTTGCCAAGGCAATTCCAGAAACTGCTTGCGCTCGGCCCTCGTTCCGACGGGCTTGATCAGCAATTTGGGCATGCAAAGCGTTATCCTGTAGCGGCCGCTGCCATCGCTGCGGACCAAGGATTTTTGATAAACTCGCGATGATAATCGAATTCCACCAGCCGCGGGATTGGCTATGAAGTACCTGGTAACCGGGGCCACAGGACTGCTGGGGAACAATATCGTCCGGCTGCTGGCCGCGACGGGAGAAATGGTGCGGGTGCTGGCTCGCGACGAAAGCGATCCGCGTGCGCTGGCCGATTTGCCGGTCGAGCGGGCTTCCGGCGACGTGCGCGACGCGGCTGCGGTGACCGCGGCCTGCAAGGGCGTCGATGTGGTCATTCACTCGGCGGGGCACGTGCGGATCGGCTGGTCGCAAGGGGAGGTTCAGCGGCAGATCAACGTCGAAGGCACGCGGCACGTCGCCTCGGCTGCGCGGGCGGCCGGTGCGCGGATGGTGCACGTCTCGAGCGTCGATGCGCTGGGCCTCGGCCGCCGCAAGCAGCCCGGGGATGAAGAAAAGAGTTTTCCGGGCATCGTGGAATGCCCGTATGTAGTGACCAAACGCGAGGCCGAACGGGTCGTGCTGGAGGAAGTTGACCGCGGATTGTGGGCGTCGATCGTCAATCCGGGAATTTTCTTCGGGCCGTGGGACTGGAAGCCGTCGTCGGGCAAGATGATGCTGGCCGTCGCGCGGTACATGCTGTTCGCGCCGACCGGTGCGGGCAGCTTTTGCGACGTCCGCGACGTGGCCGCCGGCACGATCGCCGCGGCAGCTCGCGGCAAGAGCGGCCGGCGGTACGTTCTGGGGGGCCACAATCTGAGCTATCGCCAAGGCTGCCACGAGATGGCCCGCGTGACGTCGCAGCGCGCGCCTTGGATCCCGATGGGGCCGATTTTCAGCGCCTTTGCCTATCCGGTGCTTGGCGTGCGCAGCCTGCTGCGGCGGCCCGAAGGCGAAGCCAACGCGGCCATGCTCGCCATGAGCCGGCAGGACCACTGCTTCAAGAGCGACCGGGCCCAGGAAGAGCTCGGCTACCAGATCCGCCCCCTGCGGCAGACGTTCGAGGACACCTGGCAATGGTTCCGCGACCACGGCTACGCGCCAAACAACGGGCGGTGAAATGGCTCCCTTAGGCACCCGCACCTAGGATTGGGCAAGCAGAGTGTGGGGCTAGTTCCATGCCATACGTCATATGTGACAAGCACGGCGGAGCGCCTGCGCCGCTCGTTTGCTCGCACTTGGAGAAACAAATCCTAGCCGGCATACGCATAGACGAGCCCGCCATTGTCGAAGCTGCGGACGATGAACTAGGTGTAGTGTGGGCTGTTCGGCTATGCCCGAATTGTGCGACACGGTTGGGATATTCGGAACCGAAAACAACGTTTTACGGCGACTATGGGCTAGAGCGGGTATTCGTCGGGATCGACGATCAAGTGCCGGTCTGCTGGGCGTGCTTTCGAGAAGCTTGCGGTGAAACTCCCAATTCAAACTGACCCACTACCCTTTTGCGCTTCTTGACTTTATATGTACAGTTGATACAATTCGCGGCTTGGCTGGACCTCGCCACGGACGGCAGCGTGTCGTTCCTTGGCAATTTGGTGGATCATCGCCGCGCTCCCTGCCGGCTTGACCGCGACGCCATCGCTGCGCGGCGCGCATAATGCGCATACTCGCGGGTGCGCATGTTTTGGCGTAAGTTGTTGCGGCACAGCAACTTGCGACGAAAGATGTGCTGCAGCAGAAAACTGCCGAGTATGCGCGCATACGGATCGCTCGGTTAGCACGTGTGCTGGAGAGTTACGGCGGGCGCGCATAATGCGCATAATCGCTTCGGTCGTTTTTTGGACATAACTCTCGATGGAGCAAGG
>DASRJB010000762.1:0-3334 GCA_035649715.1 Pirellulaceae bacterium | reverse complement strand
TTCAACCTGGAAGCCGTGAAGAAGAAGATCGACGAGGCGATCCGCAATCAGTCTGGCAAGTAACGCGGAGGACTTCGCGCATGCGAATCTACTTCATCCGCCCAGCGCTTTGGGCTATAGCGCTGACGCTGCTGTCGCCCTTTGGCGCAGCAGCCGCCGACCCGCTCCCCAAAGGCTCTGCCTGACAGGTCGCGTATGAGTGCTCCCAGCGAGTCCGTCCAGAACAGGGCCCAAGCGCCTGCCAGAAGCGTATGGAAGTGGTCCGTCGGCGGAGCGCTCGTCCTCCTGGCCGCGTACGTGATCGCCGCTTACGTGGTGGCGCCCCTGGTCTGGATCGGTTACGCCCACCGGCATCCCGCGCTGGATAAGATTCCGGGCATTACCTACACGGGCGACGACCATCCGGGCGATCCGATCAACGTGGCTCTCATCGGCAGCGAAGCAGATCTGAAGAAGATCATGCTGGCGGCCAAATGGTACCCGGCCGACCCGCTCGGCCTGCGCAGCGATGTGAAGATCGCGGCCGACACGGTGCTGGCCCGGCCTTATGACGAGGCCCCTGTCAGCAGCCTCTACCTCTGGGGCCGCAAGCAGGATTTGGCCTTCGAGCAGCCCGTCGGTGACGATCCCCGGCAGCGACATCACGTTCGCTTTTGGCGCGCGGCCGACGTGGATCAGCAGGGCCGGCCGCTGTGGGCCGGCTCTGCCACGTACGACAAGCGCGTCGGACTTAGCCACACCACGGGCGAGATTACCCATCACATCGCGGCGGATGTCGATGCCGAGCGCGAGCATCTGCTGGGCAACTTGCAGCAGACGGGCGAACTGGCCGAGCGCTTTGCCATCGACGGATTTCACAAAACGCTGGAGGGACGCAACGGCGGCGGCGACCCGTGGCATACCGACGGGCGACTCGGCTGCGGCGTGATTCGCTCGCAGTAGACGCTCACAAGTCAGGTCGAGGGTCTCATTCAAGGAAATCGGCAAATTGGAGGACAGCAAGATGATCGAGCATCGACGCGGCCAGAATCGAAGACGCCAAAAAGTGGCTGGCTGAAGGGCTGTAGCTGGTTTCTCTCCGCTGAATTCGTGAGAATACAGCCCCGTGGAGGTTTGAAAATCGCCTCGCTGGCCAGTCTCCGGACGCTTGCAAGTTCGGCGAAAGAAGGTGGCCGATGGCCGTTGATGACACTCGCTTGCAGTCGGTCTTTCGCCGGGCGGCCGAAGCCGTCGATCCCGCCAGCCGAGCGGCAATTCTCGACCTGGAGTGTGCCGCGGACGCAGAGCTCCGCGGCCGGGTCGAGGAGTTGCTCAAGGACCGCGACGTGGCCACCGTCCGGCAGCATCCGGCCGCGCTGCATGCGGGACAGTCCGATGCATCTGACGGCACGGTGGCGATTCAGGACGCTATCCACGAGCAGACGACCGTCTCCAGCTCCGCCCAGAGTTCCGCCCTGCTGGCCGACGGAATGACCCTGCCGCCCGCAGCCGGCGAGGATGGCCCGCCGGCTCTCGATTTCCTCGAACCGTCCACGAAGTCGGGCTCGCTGGGCCGGCTGGGCCACTACGAGGTGCTGGAGGTGCTGGGCCAGGGCGGCTTTGGGATTGTGCTGCGGACGTTCGACGAGAAACTCCAGCGCGTCGTGGCCATCAAGGTACTCTCGCCGCAGCTCGCTTCCACCTCGCCGGCCCGCAAGCGATTCCTCCGCGAGGCCCGGGCCGCCGCCCGCGTCCGGCACGAGAACATCGTGCAGATTCACGCCGTCGAGGAGCAGCCGCTGCCCTATCTGGTGATGGAGTACATCCCGGGCCAGACCCTGCAGCAGAAGCTCGACGAAAAGGGTCCGCTGGACGTGACCGAGATCCTGACGATCGGCGGGCAGATCGCCCGCGGGCTGGCGGCGGCCCACGAGCAGGGGCTGATCCATCGCGACGTGAAACCGGGCAATATCCTGCTGGAGTCCGGCGTGGAGCCGAGGGTCAAGATCACCGATTTCGGCCTGGCCCGGACCGCCGACGATGCCAGCATGTCGCAGAGCGGAATGATCTCGGGCACGCCGCTCTACATGGCGCCGGAGCAGGCCCAGGGCGAGTCGCTCGACTATCGCGTGGACCTGTTCAGCCTGGGCAGCGTGCTCTATGCGATGGCCAGCGGGCGGCCGCCGTTTCGCGCTGGCACTACGCTGGCCGTGATCAAGCGCGTCGCCGAGGAGGACCCGCGGCCGATTCGCGAGATCATCCCCGAGGTTCCCGAGTGGCTGTGCAACGTGATTGCCCGGCTGCACGTCAAGGACCCCGCCCTGCGCTGGCGGTCGGCGGCCGAGGTGGCCGACCTGCTGGGCCGGCACCTGGCCCATTTGCGGCAGCCCACGCTGGTTCCGCGGCCGGAGTCGGTTGCCGTGCCCAAGCCGGCCAATCCGCGCACCGCCGCGGCTTGGGCGGTCGCGGCTGCCGTGCTCGTCGCGCTCGTGGCCGTAGCGACTTATCCCTTCTGGCGTCCCGCGCCTTCCATCCCGCCTGCGCCTGCCGCGGGCGGCGGGGGAGTGGCCGCCTTGCCGCCTGCGCCCGTGCTGAGCAGCCACGAGCTGCAGGGGCCGGCCGCCGTCCGCGACGCGCTGCTCGACTTTGGCGAGCCGGAGCGGAACTTCGGCGGCGCCGAGCGGGACAACGCGCTGCGCCGCGGCGAACAACAGGTGACCGCGCTCTTGGTCCGCTTCGACCTGGAGAAGCTGGACCTGTCGCCGCAGGCCGCCGTCGCGAAAGCCACCCTGAGCTTTTACGTCTGGGATCCCAGCAGCCAGGGCAAGACGAAGGTCGCTGCCTTCCCGCTGTTGACCGCCTGGGAAGAAGACTCGGCGACCTGGCGGCAGCCGGGGGCGGGCAAGTCGTGGCGGGGCGAGAGCTTCGCGCTGGACGCGGACGCGGGACCGGCGGGGCCGGCGGTGATCGTGGATCCCGATCAGGACGGCGACACGCTCGATCCGCCGCGCGAGTATCAGCTCGACGTGACCGAGCTGGTCCGGGCGTGGCTGAGCGGCAAGGCCGCCAATCACGGGCTGGCGATCGCCCCGGTGATCGACTCGAGCGCCGATGCAGGCGTTCTCTCGCGGTTTCAGGTGTACGGCTCGGAGGATTGGCGGGTCCAATTCACGCCCAAGCTGACGGTGCAGTCCTCGCCCTAAAGACATCTTCAGGAGAGCTTCATGATCAAAGGCGTGCACACGATGTTCTACAGCTCGCAGGCCGACCAAATGCGAGCGTTCATTCGGGACAAGCTGGGGTTTTCGTTCACCGACGTGGGCGAGGGCTGGTTGATCTTCAACCTGCCCGAGGC
>DASRJB010000761.1:0-3840 GCA_035649715.1 Pirellulaceae bacterium | reverse complement strand
ACGACCCGGCCGACGTCACGCCCGGTTGGCCCAAGAGCGGCTGATTGACGATCGTCGCCGTCTGGCCGTTGCCCGAGGAATCCGCGGCCGCGGAGCCGCTGGACTGATCGAAGTGATAGAGGGCGGACGGGCTGCCCGCAGGCGAGACCCCTGGCAGCTCGAATGCGCCGATGTCGAGGCCGCTGCCGCTTGGTCGGACGATTCCTTCCAGGTCGGTCGGCGGTGCGAACAGCGTTGTGCCGGCATCGATGGCGGGACTGCCTGGGGGCAAGTGGAAGTCGCCGCCGGAGGGATTCACGAATAATTCAGCCGGCGAGGCGATGAACGAATGCGCGTCCGAAAGCGTGGCAGCGCGCCACTGGGCCAGGTTCAGCACGCTGCCGCCGCCGCTGGTCGTGAAGCGGCCCGTGAGCGCGTTGTAATCGCTCGAAAAGCCGGGCAGGCTGTCGGCGCTGACGCTCAGGCTGCCGCGAAACGAGCTGTCGTTGTGCAAGACGTTGTTGCGGACGATGTTGCCGGTGCTGCCGTCGTGGACTTGCAGGGCCCAGCGGCCGTCGGCGGCGACGAGCACCGTATTGTTGGAGACAATGTTCCCCGTCGATGGCCCGCCGCCATCCATCCGGTAGAGCGAAATGCCGGCGGCGTGAGTGTTGTAGATCAGGTTGTTGCGGAACGTGGAGTTCTGCACGCCGTCGGCGTTGATCGCCGAACCGCCGCCGCTGCTGTTGTCGAAGAGCACATTGGCCTCGACCAGTGCGCCGCTGATGATGCCGTCGCCGCCCATCGTGGCGTCACCGTTCATGTGAATGCCGTTGTCGCGATTGCCCCAGAGGGTGTTGCCGCGAATGACCGGCCGGTCGCCGCTGTTGGAGACGTAGATGCCGTGCTCGATCTGCGTCCGCGAGACGACGTTGACCTCGATCAGCAGGTCGTCGCTGAAGCCGGTGAAGATGCCCCACCGGGCGTTCAGGTCGAGCGTGTTGTTGCGGAGCGTGACGCTCTGGTTCTCGACCGCCCGAATTCCCGCCCGCGGCATGCCGCTGATCGTGAAGCCTTCGACGGTAACGTAGTCCGCGCCCTCCAGGTTGATGCCGTCGGGCGTCCGCAGGCTGCGCTGCGTGATGGTGGCGCCGGGCTCGGCGTGGAAGACAATTGGATTTCCGGGCGTGCCGCTTCGTCGCAGATCGAAGCCGACGTAGTTGCCGCTTCGCACGATGACCGTGTCGCCGGACTGCACGCGATCGGCCGCCGCTTGCAGCGTGTGCCACGGGGCCTCGGACGTGCCGCTCTGTCCGTCGTTGCCGGCGGGCGAGACATAGAAGGTTGCCAGCGCCAGCCGCATTTCCAAGTTTTCGACGATCAAACGGCGCGCACGGCGAAACTGGGGGCCTGTCATGGCCGCCTCCGACTTACGTGAGAAACTGATCCGTCAGTATTTGCGGCTGTGGCGAGCGAATGCCCGCCGCCGCAACCTAGCTCTCGCATCCTCGCGAATGGGTCGAATGTTCCGTGCTCGGTACCTTATCGCGATTGGACAGCGGTGGCAAGAAAGGTTTGTTGCCGAAACGCCCGGTAAAAATAGGTTAAAAAGAATTAAAAACTGCCAACCCCGGGCACGTGCTTTGCGTTTTCTCCACAAGGGGCTGGGCAATGCTGCGGTGGCTGGAGCTGATTTTTGGAGGAGACGTTCCACAGCAGCCGCTGGAGCTGTACCAGGTGGCCGCCCGTGCCGTGCTGGTCTATCTGGTGGGTCTGGTCGTCGTGCGGATCGGCAAGAGCCGTCTGGTAGGGCGAATGACGGCGCTTGACGTGATCGTCGGCTTCATTCTGGGCTCGCTGCTCAGCCGCGGGATCACCGGGCAGGCGTCGATCTCGGCGACCGCAGTGGCGTCGGCTGCCGTGGTGGCCAGCCACTGGGCGCTAACCTGGCTGACGTGCCAGTCGCATGCGTTAGGGGTGATCTTTAAGGGCGACGCCATATTGCTCGTCGAGAACGGGCAGCCGCTGCTGGAAGCCCTGCGGAAGACGCACATCTCGGAGAACGAGCTGAAAGAGGGGCTGCGGCTGGCGGGTGTCGACGACATCCGGCAGGTCCGGCAGGCCTACCGCGAGCGGAACGGCGAAATCAGCGTGCTGAAGTTCGACGCGAGCGGGTAGCGCCTTTGGCGGCGGCTCGCCGCTTGGGTGCAGCGGCTGCTTTCTTACGCGGCGTGCGGCGGGACCGCGGTTTCGCTGGCTCGTCTGTGGGCCACTGCACGGGCTCCAGCGGCGATTCTGCCGGGCCGGCGAGTACCTCGCCCGTGGCATGGAACCGCGAGCCATGGCAGGGGCAGTCCCACGTATGCTCGGCGTCGTTCCACGCCACGACACAGCCTAAATGAGTACACACCGCGGAGACGACGTGCAGCTGCCCGCCGGAATCGCGCGAGCAGGCCGCGCGCTCGCCGTTGATCGAGAGCACCTTCCCTTCTCCGCGCTGGAGGGAACCGGGCGACTCGCGCGAGGCGGGGCTAAGCGTTCCCGCGAGGAAGTAATAGGGAAAATCGACATTCTCCGCCACGTAGTTCAGCGTGCCGCCGCGGAGTTTCTTGCGATCGACCGAGAACAACTGCTGCCAGGGGTTGTCGCGCCCCAGGGCGGCATCGCAGGCCAGCATCGCCCCCAGCGTGCCGAAGGTGATCCCGTTGCCGTTGAAGCCCGTGGCCACGAACTGCCGCACGGCAGTTTCGCCCATGAGAGGCAGCCCATCGTTCGACTCGATGATCTGGCCCGACCATTGGTGGTCGATCCTGGCCTCGGGTATCCGCGAATAGACCTTCGCCCGCAGGTCGTCCAGCCGCTGTGCGGCGTCCGCCACCTGCCCGGTCTTATGGTCGAGGCCACCGAAGATGAAGCCGTCGGTGGTCTGGCCGGCTTCGATCCGCAAATAGTAATAGGGATCGGAGGTGTCCCAAAAGCAGGCTTCGGGAATCACGCCATGCGGCAGCGTGCCGCTAACGACGTACGACGAGTAGGGATAAATCTTCGTCTGCAGCAGCGTCGCAGAGACCAGTCCCGTAACACCCATCATGGGCACGTGGGTCGCAATCACTAAATAGTCGGCCAGTGCGACGGCGTCGCCGCAGGCTACTTGAAAGGCTTCCCCTTTTTCCGCGGTGACCTCGGTGACTTCGCTTTCTTCAAAGATCGCCGAGCCGTCCCCCTTGATCGCGGCGGCCAGCCCCGCGAGGTACCTTCGCGGTTGAAATTTGGCCTGGTTCGGAAAGCGAACGCCCGGCCGGCCGAAATACGGGACCGCGTCCAGATAGTCAGCTTCAAAACCCAGCTCCCGCGCCAGCTCGGCTTCGGTTTGCAATTCTTCACGCTCGTCTCGCTCGCTGTCGAGCGATGCCATTAGGAACGCCGGCACACGGCGGAATTCGCAGTCGATGCCCAGCTGATCTGCGATTTTTTCGATCGTGTTTACCGCCGTCACGCCTCCCTGCCAGGTGAGGCGAGCCGCAGCCTTGCCGAGATTCTTGACCAGGTCCTTCAGCCGCAAGTCGGTGACCATGGTCAGGTGCGCCGTCGTATGCGCCGTATCGGCGCTGGCCAGCCGGTCGCGCTCCAGCACGCCGACCTTCTTGCCGGCGCGCTTCAGGAACCAGGCGGCTGTCAAGCCCGTGATACCGCCGCCAATTACGACGACGTCGAAGCGCCGCCGGCCGGACAGCCTGGCCGAAGTCGGCATGCGGAACTCAGTCCAAATCGGATTCGAACGGATCGACTTCATGTCACTCACCTGGCAGTTGGGGCTTGGCTGCTACCGCTCGGGAGCAGTGGGCGCAGGCGCCGTGCCGT
>DASRJB010000760.1:0-3604 GCA_035649715.1 Pirellulaceae bacterium | reverse complement strand
GCGGGAAAAATAGGCGGAGCCGGTGAGCGTGAGAAGTCGGCGGCAAGCGTCAAAGAGAGCCGGTCGCTGGGTGCCGGTGGACTGGCAGATATCATTGCTGCTCAAGGCGGGGAGCGCATTCGCTTCTGCCTGCTGAAGACGCACTACCGAAGCACTGTCATCTACGGCGATGAATCGCTGCAGGAAGCGAATGAAAACCTCGAAAGGTTCTACGGCTACTTTGAAAGGTTTTTGAAAGTCACGCGGCAACGATTCTTTAACCTGCCTGCTCCCGCGAAACGAGAAGCAGGCGAGTTCGCTCCCGGTGCCGAGCCCTTGCTACAGGCGGTGCATCGGCTGCGGGCCAGCTTCCTGGAGAAGATGGATGACGACTTTAATACCGGCGGAGCGATTGCAGATTTGTTCGACATGGTGCGTGAGCTCAACCGGTTTGCCAACGAGTGCAATCTCGATCGCTTCGCCGACGTGGATTCCAAAGATACGGAGAAGATGAAGGAGCTCTTCGCGAATCCGGACGTGAAGTTGCTGGTAAGGGCGACGGCCGTGCTTCGCGAACTGTCGAACATCCTTGGCTTGTTCCGGCAGACGCCCAGCCAACGCGGCGGAGCGAGCGAGGGCGTCGTGCCGAAACTGATGATGCTGCTCATCGAGTTGCGGGCCGAGGCGCGGGCCAAGAAGGACTTCGCCACTGGCGACAAGATCCGCAAGTCGCTGGCCGAGGCTGGCATCACGCTCGAAGACCGCAAGGGCGGTGGTACCGAGTGGCGGATCGGGGGCGGCTCTTGAAACGCACCACCGAAACGGCAACGCGCATCCTCGGCGTCGATCCGGGCTTGAACATCACCGGCTACGCTGTCGTCGAGCGGCAGTTGGGCCGCTTGAACGTCATCGAGGCCGGCATGATCCGCGGCCGTTCGCGCGGGGATCTGGCCGCGCGACTGGCCGAAATCCACGAAGGCATCGCCGACGTGATCGCTTCGCTGAAGCCGGAGGTGCTCTCGCTGGAGGAGCTCTATTCGCACTACGAGCGGCCGCGGACAGCGATCCTGATGGGCCACGCCCGCGGCGTGATTTGCCTCGCCGCCACGCAGGCCGGCCTCCGCGTCCACAGCTACTCCGCGACGCAGGTCAAGCGCCTGTTGACCGGCAACGGCCGGGCTCCCAAGAGCCAGGTGCAGAGGGCGATCTGCCACGAGTTCGCTCTCGCCGCGCCGCCGGAGCCGCCCGACGTCGCCGACGCCATCGCCATCGCCCTCTGCCACCATTACCTCCAGCGCGACCTGGCGCAGTCGCTGTAGGCGGGAAGGAAGTAGAACCGCGGATTGCGCGGATGACGCGGACAAGAATGCCGCGTATGGAGAAGCCAGTGAACAAGACAACTCTCATAAGGCGGTGGGGAATCCAGAACGACAATCCGACCGACGACGAAATGCGTAGCGCTCTGGGAGAGTTGGATGCGATTGATCCAGAGCATCCTGACTGCTGGTTATCCGATCAATCCGGTTGGTCAATCACCGCATTCGCCAGTGGGTTAGTCACAATTGAGAACACCGAATCTGGGGAAGGCCCTTGGCACATGCACGGCCAAAGCAAAGATGAAATCCTGCGACTCTGGAAACATTTGCAACAGGGGAACCTTGCCGCGATTCAAGCCCAGAATTGGATTGATGGATACAACTCTTGAGACAATTGAGCAACTGCCCGCATCCGTGTTATCCGCGCAATCCGCGGTTCAAATTCATTGGAGCTAGACAGGCGACAACTCTGACGTGATCACCAAAATCTCCGGGACGCTCCTCCGCCTCGACGAGGAATCGGCAACCCTCGATTGCCCGCCGCTCGAGTACCAGGTCTATATCGCCGAATCGAGCCGCCGCGCGCTGCAGTCGCTCGTCGGCCAGCCGGTCAGCCTGCACACGATTTACTATCTCGACGGAGATCCGTCGCGCGGACGCGTGACGCCCCGGCTGGTCGGCTTTCGCTCGGAGATCGAGCGCGAGTTCTTCGAAATGTTCTGCTCGGTCGATGGCGTCGGCGCGAAGAAGGCCCTGCGGGCGATGGTCCGCCCGGTGCAGGACATCGCCGAGATGATCGAAGAGCAGGACGCCAAAGGGCTCTCGTCGCTGCCCGGCGTCGGCGGCGCGACTGCCGACCGGATCATCGCCAAGCTGCGGCGCAAAATGTCAAAATTCGCGCTGCTGGTCGCCCAGTCGCAGGATCACGCCGCCGAGGTCGAGCGCGACGTAGTCCAGGAAGCCTTCGAGGCGCTGCGGGCGCTTGGCCACTCGGACGCCGATGCCCGCCGCCTGCTCGACGGCGTGCTGCGCGTCAAACGAAAGTTCCCCAGCGTCGAGGCCGTGCTCCAGACCATCTATCAGCAGAGCCACGGCCGTGAGGACGCGTAGCCGCTACGGGGCGGCAGACTGCTGCCCAGCCATGTCCTCGCTCCGCTGGCTGGCCATGTTGCGGCTGCGGAGGCCCTGCGATTCCATGTGCAGGGCCCGGGCGGCCCGAGTGGCTGTCATGCTGGTGGCGACGCCTTCCTCGGCCGCCGCCTGTTGCACGCCGCCTTTTTCCGAGCCCTCGACGTAGGGCACATAGCGAACGCCGTTTTCGGCCAGGTCGTCCATCTCGCGCAGGTGCACCGGCAGCCGTTCGTATTCCTCGAACGACGAGAGCGCTTCGCGGGCCCGGCGATGCAGCGGATCGGCGGCCAGGGCCGCCTGGAAACAGCGCTTGGCCTGGTCCGCCTTTTCCTGGCTGGCATAGATGAACGCCAGGTTGTATTGGGCATCGGCCTCCGAACCCGTTTCGCGCAAGCATTCCAGGGCCTCCTCGTAGCGCCCCTGGTGTCCGATCACCAAAGCGAGGTTATTCCAGTGCCGCGAGTTTCCCGGCTCCAGCCGCGTCGCTTTCAGCAAGGCACTCTCTGCCTTGGAGAGCTGGCCCTGCAAGTAATAGCAGTAGCCCAGGTCGCTGAGCACGGTTGCGTTCCCGCGGTCGCGATCCAAGGCGAACTGAAACAGCTGCTCGGCTTCGCTGTGCCGCCGTTGGGCGTCGGCCACGATGCCCAGGCGATGGGCGAGTTCGGGGCTCTCGGGATTCTGCTTACGCGCTTCTTCATACAGCGCGCGGGCCTTGTCCCATTCGCCCGCCCGCTCGTGATTCCGGCCGCGAAGAATGGCCAGGTTCAGCGACTCCTGCTGGTGCTCCGCTGTCTTGGCTGCTGCCGCCGATTTGCCGCCACCCGCCAGCCGGTTCCAAAGCGACTGGCGCGTGTCCGAGGCAGCGGCCCGTGCAGGGGACCTGGCCGGCCCGCTGCTGCTCACCGGCTGATTTCTGATGGTGGCCGACGGCGAAGGCAGCCGGGCCCAAGACAGCGGGCCGCGCTCATCCGTGCTGGCGCAGCCCGCGCTGAACAGGCCTGCCGCTGCCGCCAGCAGGCAGGTCCCGAAATCCCTCCGCATGTTATCCCCCGTGTCCGCGTTTACTGATAGAAGCCGCCGGCGCCGCCGAAGCGGCGGCCGAAGCCGCCGCCGAAGGCGGAGCCGATGACGTTGTAGTAGCTGCCTTCGGATTCGACGCCGGTGTAGCCTTCGGGGAA
>DASRJB010000759.1:0-3025 GCA_035649715.1 Pirellulaceae bacterium | reverse complement strand
TCGAGAACGCCATCGTCAGCGGCAGGAAGGCGATTTCCTGGATGTTTCCCTCCGCGTCCTTCTGCACCTTGAGTCCCGGACCGGTTGCGAACTGCGGGCCGGCGTGCTCAATCGCCCGCTTCGTACCGGCTTCCAATCCGCCGGCTTTCGTGAGCACCAGGCACGCCAGCACCGTCACCCCCGCGAACATCATCACGCTCTGCAAGAGGTCGGTCCACACGGCCGCCAGGAAGCCGCCGATGGCCGTGTAGCCGACGACGGCCAGCGAAAACACGACGAGACCTACGAGATACGGCCACTGGCTTGGCCACCACGTTGGCCCGGTGGCTCCGGCCGGGCTGCTGGCGACCGCCAGCGGCCAGGCCTCCTTCATCACCGTCGCGCCGGCTTTGAACTGGGCCAGCATCATGATCGTCATGAACACGATGATCAGCAGCGAGCAGACCAGGCCGGCGGTGGGGCTGGCGAAGCGGGCCCGAAACAGGTCCGGCACCGTCACCGCTCCGGTCCGCCGCGAGATCTGGGCGACGCGCTTGCCGAGCAAGGCAAAGCCGGTGATCGGCACGACCATGTAGCTGCCGATCCAGAGGGCCACGATCCAGCCGTAGGTATAAACGAGCGACGGAAAGCCCATGAAGGTGCCGCCGCTCTGCACGGTCGCAGTCAGGGCGATCGCCCACGGACCCAGGCCGCGGTTGCCTTGAAAATAACCCTGAATGAACTGGCTCCGCTCGACGACCCGCTGGGCCAGCATGCCCAGCCAGACCGACGCCGCGATGAACAGGCCCAGCGCGATAATCGCGCCCCAGCCGGGCAGCTTGTCAGCTGTTGTGGTTGCCTGAGCGATGAGGAGCGTGCTAAGCACGGTCGGCCTCCTGCGGCGCTGGGCTCAGGTCGACTTCCGCTTGCTCCTCGCCCAGGTCGTCGTCGGTGACGACAAAGCTGCCCAGGATCAATGCCAAGAGCGTGCAAACGGACCAGGGCACGATCACGCCCCAGAAAACCCAATCCGGAAAACCGAAGATATACGTCAGCGTCGCCGCGTCGCGGCCGTAGCCCCAGGCATAGCAGACGCCGATCGAATAAGTGCACGCCACCAGCCAGATCAGCAGCACCAGAATCGCCTCCCGCCGGCTGCTGGTCAGCACAGGGTCTTCTCGGCGTGCCGTCATCACAAAGCTAGCAGGGTGGGAGGCGGGAAGGCGGGATCGCAATATAACCCCGCGAAAGCAGCCGCCGCAACTTGCGGCTGGCAAAGCCCGCCGCACCATTTCTCGAAGTTTGCCCAAGGTCTGGCCCCCGGCCGGCCGATAACGGGATTAGCGACGAGCTTTCGCGCTGCCGCCACGCATGCGCGCGGGCTCATGAACGGATTCACGTGCCAGGAAGGATCCTGCATGGCCCCCAGCCGTTTGCGCGTCTTTCACGGACCGGAAGAGCCGGCCCTCGCGGTGGAATCGCGGGTTTCGATCCCGCTACGCGCGACCGTGACGCTGCCGCTGGGCGAAGTGCTGCCGCTGCTGACCGACGCGGTGAAGAGCCGCCGCCAATGGGTCGGCGACTTCTATGACGACGACATCACGATCAGCAGCGACCTGTACGAAGTGCTGCTGGCCTATCAACACTTCCGCCGGCCCAGCGCCTGACCGAGCCGCTCATTCCGATCGACGCCACAGCCCGGCCTTGCCGGGCTGTTTTGCTGCGCGAGACGCCGGCCGGCGATTCCGAATGTCGTCGACCCCGCGACGTATAATGGAATGGCAGGTGGCCGGCGCGGAGGCGCTGGATTCGAGGAGCCCCTTGTGAACGACGATTCCTTCTTCCGCACGTCCGACGACGACATCTCCAGCTTCGACCTGGTCAGCGAAAAAGCCGACAAGCGGGCGCACATCGCCGACCTGGTGCAGACGATCAAGGAAACGGCCGACAAGCTGGCCCTCGATGGCTCGACCCGCGGCGACCTGAAAATCCTCAGCCGCACGCTTCGCGAACTGCGGTACGCCTTCAAGGTCTTCGCCCCGTACCGCCGCAAGCGCAAGGTCACCGTCTTCGGCTCGGCCCGCACCCAGCCCGACGAGCCGGCCTACGTGCAGGCGATGGATTTCGGCCGCTCGATGGCCCAGGCCGGCTGGCTGGTCATCACCGGCGCGGCCAGCGGCATCATGGAGGCCGGCCACCGCGGCGCGGGCCGCGAAGCCTCGATGGGCCTGAACATCATGCTGCCCTTCGAGCAGTCGGCCAACCCGGTGATCCAGGGCGACACCAAGCTCGTCCACATGAAGTACTTCTTCACGCGGAAGCTGATGTTCGTGAAGGAATGCGACGCCGTCGTCTGCCTGCCCGGCGGCTTCGGCACGCTCGACGAGGCGATGGAGGTCATCACCCTGCTGCAGACCGGCAAGCGCGACATGATTCCCGTCGTGCTGCTCGACGCGCCCGGCGGAAACTACTGGCGGGCGCTGCACGAGTATGTCATCAACCACTTGCTCCGGGCCCGCATGATCTCGCCGGAAGACCTCCACCTCTACAAGCTGACCGACAGCCACGAAGCGGCCAAGGCCGAGGTGCTCCAGTTCTTCCGCGTCTATCACAGCATGCGCTACGTCAAGAGCGACCTGGTCCTGCGGCTGCAAACGCCGCTCTCCCCGGAGCTCTTGGAGGCGATCAACCGCGAGTTCGTCGATCTCTTGACCGCGGGCCATTTCGTGCAACGTCCGGCCCTGGACCTGGAACGCGACGAAGCCGACCTGGCCCACATGCCGCGGCTGGTCTTCGCCTTCAACCGCCGCAACCTCGGCCGCCTGCGGCTGCTGATCGACGTGATCAACCGCGGCCGCGTCGATTAAATCGGCGTTGGCAACCAACAGGGCTAGCCTATGGTGACTGGCGGCGATTGTCGTTCGATGATCGGTATTGAGCGGGAGCCCGCGTGTAGCTGGTACTCGGTACTCAGTACAAAGTACTTGCGTGCTCAAGCCAAACGTAACCCGCGATAGCCGCTGAAACACGATCTTTGGCAGGAGTG
>DASRJB010000758.1:0-3563 GCA_035649715.1 Pirellulaceae bacterium | reverse complement strand
AGTTCTATCCCCTCCTGATCGCGCTCGTCGCCGTCGCGCTCGGCCTGGAACACGTCCTGGCGAACCGGTTTTATCGGAAGGACGATTGAGCTGTCAGCTTCCGCCTCCGCGGGAAGCGCCGGGCTTCATGAAGGGCAACAGGTTGATACCTAGCTTCTGCAGGCAATAGACGAGCAGCAGCGAAAACAGGAATTCGTCAAGGTTGCCGAACCCGGGCAGATTGTCCGGCGAGAATTCCAGAAAGCCGCCCGTCACGTTGGCCAGGTACAGCGCCGAAACGAGCGCTCCGACTGCCGCCAGCGACGCACCGAGCCATCCGATTTTTTGCGTCGGAGCGCCAGAACTGTGCGGCGATTCGTAGGGGTTGAGGTCGGCCGCCTTGGTGGCCGGAGCAAGTTCGCGCTGCGGTGTCAGCTTAGAGGAAGGATCCATAGCATAATTCTACGAAACCAGTGTCCGCAGTGCAGAGAACAGTCTGCCCATCCGCGTCCTCCGCGTAATCCGCGGTTCTATTCCGTATCCTTGCCCAGCAACCGGCTGATCTTGCGTCCGGTCGTGCTGAGCGGGTAATCGACCAGCTCCGGGAGTGCGACCCAGCGAGCGGCCTGGCCGATGCGGCGCTTCGAGGTTTTTCTGGCGGCATAGCAATGCAGGGTGATCCGAAACCGCGTGACGCCGTGCTTGAAGGTCGCCAAGCGCTCGCCGGGCGCGACTTCGACGCCGGTCAGCTCGTACGTTTGCCGGGCGATTTGCTCGGCCAGCGTGCCGTGCCCATTGGCTTCAAACCGCGGAAAATCCCACAGGCCGGCCCACCGCTCGCCGCGCTGGCACTGCCGCAGGAGCACGCGCCCGCGGTCGCGGACAACCACGGCGACGTGCGTGGCGTCCTCGTAGTTCATTCGCTTCCCCGGCCGCGGTATTGAATCGACCAGGCCCCGCCGCCGCGCCTCACAGAGCGCCGCGACTGGGCAGCGGTCGCAAGCCGGCGACTTGGAAGTGCAGACTTCGCTGCCCAGCTCCATGAGCGCCTGGTTGAACGCCCCGCAGCCCTTGGCCGGCAGGATTTGCTCGGCGAGCGACCAGAGGTGCTTCTGGCCGGCCGTGCTGGCCGGATCGCCCTCGAACGCCGCCAGCCGGCTGAGAACTCGAATTGAATTGGCCTCCAGGATCGGCAGCCGCTGATCGCGGCCGATCGAAAGGATTGCCCCGGCCGTGTAGCGGCCGATTCCGGGCAGCTCGCGGACCGCGGAGTAGCTCGCGGGAAACTGGCCGCCATGCTCCCGAGCGATCTTGCGGGCCGCGGCGTGGAGCTGCCGCGCCCGGCGGTAATAGCCCAGGCCCTCCCACAGCCGCAATACGTCCTCCTCGTCGGCGTCAGCCAGCGACGCCACATCGGGAAACCGGCTCAAGAACCGCTGCCAATAGGGAATCACCGTGGCGACCTGCGTCTGCTGGAGCATGATCTCGCTGACCCAGATCGCGTACAGGTCTTTCGTCCGCCGCCAAGGCAGATCGCGGGCGTGCGCCGCGAACCAGTCGAGGAGTTTTCGGGCCAGCGCCCGCCGCCAGCGAGGAGATAATGGCGAGGTCGCTCGTTTGGGCTCGTCCATGATTTACGCTAAAATAGCAGAGAGCCTGGAGCCGGCCATGACCGTTCAGACTTTTCGCGATTTGCTCTCCCAGCGGCCGTTCAAGCCCTTTCGTCTCGTGATGTCGAGCGGGCAGACGTACGACGTCCGCCATCCGGAAATGGCCTGGCTCACGCGCTCAGACATTCTCGTTGGAATCGACGACGACCAGGACGGTGTTCCGGCGGAATTCAAGATTTGCTCGCTGCTGCACGTTACCGCCATTGAGCCGCTGAATTCTCCGGCGCCGGGCTCCCGGTAGTTATCCCGGGCGCTACGGATACTCGATCTTCGCCTTCGCCCGCTCCTGGTCGGCGATCCAGCGGAACAGGTACAAGGTCACCGCGGGACGCAGCTCGCCGGCGGCGTCCTGCCAGGTCCTTTTCCCCGGCTTGACTTCCAGCACGGTAATCAGGTGCACGCCGAACGGGCTCGCCAGCGGCGGGCTGACCTCGCCGGGCTTGAGGCTGTAGGCCAGCTTGGAAAACTCCTCCGGCATCGGGCGGCGGCGCTCGATCCAGCCGATGTCGCCGCCGGCCGCCGCGCTGGGGGCCTGCGAGTGCTGCTTCGCGGCAGCCGCGAACGCGAACTTTCCCGCGGCAATTTCCGCTCTTAGCCCAGCCGCCTTCTCCTTGGCCGCGGCAATCGCGGCTGCGTCGGCCTCGGCCGGCAGCTTGAACAGGATCTGCGCGACGCGCAGCTCGCTGCCGTCGTATTCGCGTCGGTAGCGCTCGAAGAACTTCTGCAGATTCTCGTCGGTCAGCTGTTTTTCGACGTAGCGCTGCCAGGAGAGCTTCCAGGCAAGCGAACGCCGAAAGTCCTCCCGCGTCAGGCCGACTTGCTTCAGGTGCGCTTCGAGCGTCAGCTCTTGCGACTTCAGGTCCTTCTCGAATTGGGCCGTCGCAAAGTCGAGGTCCTGGCTCGTCGCCGCCTGGCCGCTCGCCGTGAGGTGCGCGAGCACCAGCCGGCGGTCGATCACTTGGGCCAGCGCCGCCTGGAAAACTTGCTGCTGCTCGGCGCCCTCGAACTTGCGGTCGCCATAAGCCTGGCGAATTTCGCGATCAACTTCCGCCGCTGCCACGGCCTCACCGTTGACGCGCGCACTGACTCGCAATTCCGGCTGCGGTTGCGCCCAGCAAGGAGCTACCGAGGCCAGGCAGCTGAGCGTGAAGAGCCATCGCGATGTCGATTGTCCCCGCGTCATTTGAAGATGCCGAAGATCGTCTGATAGAGCGCAGTCAGCTCGTCGTGAATCCCAACCTGTTCGCAAAAGTCTTCGACCCGCCGCGTTCCAAACGTCATCCCTTCGATCAAGGCCAACAGCAGGGGCACGAACGGCAGGGCCAGCAGACTAACGACTCCCATGAGCGCCAGCACGACCGCGGCCGCATAGCCGCGGCCCTCCGCACTCGACTCGCCCTCGCTCATGCGCTAACTCCCGCCGCGGGCGGTACAATCGCGGCATGGCCACCGGCATTCACGCTTTCCTCGACCTGCTCGCTGCTTTCGGCGTGCGGCAGATTTTCGGCAATCCGGGCACGACCGAGATGCCGCTGAACGACGCCCTGGTCGGCGACCGCCGCTTTCAATATATCCTGGGTCTCTCGGAAGTGCCCGTGATGGCGATGGCCGACGGCTTTGCGATGGCTTCGCGCAGCCTGGGCGTCGTCAACCTGCACATCTCCTGCGGGCTGGGAAACGCGATGGGCATGCTCTACAACGCCCACCGCGAAGGCACGCCGCTGCTCGTCACCGCCGGCCAGCAGGACCGCCGCCTGATGTTCGAGGAGCCGATCCTGTACGGCCAGATGGTCGAAGTCGCGCGGCCCTGGACGAAGTGGTCGTGCGAGGTGCAGCGGGTGCAGGATTTGCCCTCCGCGGTCCGCCGCGCCGTGCAGACCGCCCTCACGCCGCCCACCGGCCCGGTGTTTCTGT
>DASRJB010000757.1:0-2062 GCA_035649715.1 Pirellulaceae bacterium | reverse complement strand
CCGAAAGCTCCGGTCTTCCCGAAATCCGCGCGGCTTCACGCTGGTGGAGTTGCTGGTTGTGATTGCAATCATCGGCGTACTGGTGGCGCTGCTCTTGCCCGCGGTGCAGGCGGCCCGCGAATCGGCGCGGCGGATGCAATGCGGCAACAACCTCAAGCAATGGGCCTTGGCGACGCACAACTACCACGACGTGATGGGCGTGATTCCCACCGGCATGACCCTGCCCGGGCAGTGGATTTTCCGAGCGTTCCTCTTGCCCTATGTCGAGCAGTCGAATCTGAACAACAAGATCGACTACAGCTATCAGCCGTATTGCTTCGCCTTCAACGCGGCCGCCGGGGCCAACAACCCGTCGGACGATCCAGTCCCACTCTATTTCTGCCCGAGCGAGCTGCACTCGAAGAAGATCTACCGCAATTACGTTGGCGCCGACTACATGACGACGGTCTACCTCGGCGTCACGGGCGGACGCAGCGACGACGTCTTCACCAATGACGGCTCGTTCTACGTCAACAGCCGGATCCGCCTGGCAAACTATACGGACGGGACCTCGAACACCGTAATGATCGGCGAGCGGGGGCTACCGGAAGACCTGTTTTGGGGTTGGGCGTTGTGCGGCGGCAGCGCCTACGACGCGTTCCTCAGCATGAAGTTCGGCTTCATGCGGGGAGACGCCAAGAACTCCACGCACTTGCAGCATTTTTGGAGCTACCATCCCGGCGGCGCGCAGTTCTCGCGGGTCGATGGCTCGGTGTCGATGCTGAAATACACGACGGACTTCAACACGATCGTCGCACTCGCCACCCGCGACCAGGGCGACCTGGTTTCCGGCTCCGCGGACTAGCTTCCGTGGTAGCCCCGCTTGGCCAGGGCGGCGGCAAACTCCGCCCCCCGCGCTATTGGAGGCCGGGGGTGCACCAGGACCCGCAGGAGGGCGTCGGCGGATTCGCCATAGGGGGCTTCCGCGAGTACGGTGCCTTCCGGTCCCATCGCCAGGGAACACCCGATGCACTTGCGGCCGCGCCAGGGGCCGCCCGTGATCCAGCCAACGCTGCTCACGCCGAGGACAGTCAGGTCGTACAGCGTTGTCAGCCTCTCGTAGGCGTCGCGCCACAGTTGCCCATAGGGCTCGCGGGCCTGGTCGTGGGCGGCCTCTACGGCCCACGCCGATGGCGAGAGGATGACCTGCGCCCCCATGCGGGCCAGCGTATGGCCGATGGCCAGCGAATCGCCGAAGTTGTCGGCGCAGATGTTGAGTCCCAGCACGCCCAGCTCGGTGCGGGCCACGCCCAGCTTGTCGCCGACCGAATATAGATCCAGGGCGATATCCAGCTCGTTGATCTTGCGATAGTGCAGCAGGATCTCGCCTGCAGGCGAGAGCAGCACCGCCGCGTTATAGAGCCTCTCGCCGCGCCGCTCGACCAGGCCCGCGGCCGCATAGATCCCGCAGTCGCGGGTCGCCGCCGCCAGGCAGGCCAAATGCGGCCCGGGAATGGGCTGGGCCATGTCCCGCGCCGACGGATCGGTCCAGCCCAAGTCCAAACATTCCGGCAAGACAACCAGCCGGCAGTCCTGCGCGGCCGCCGCACGGATGGCGTCCGCGGCTCGCGCGAGGTTCGCCTCCGGGCGTCCACCCTCAACCAGGATCTGGGCCAGACCGGCGAAATAGCTTTCCATGCCCTGGAATATATTCATGCCGCGCGTCGATAGACCAGCGCGTTGCCGCACTTGCCGCAGATTTCGGCCGCGCCGGTTTTGCGCAGGCAATAGGCGATGCGCTGGGCAATCCAGCGGCGGATGCCGAGCTGTTCCGCCAGGTGGCCAGTGTGGAATTCCGGCGGCAGGTCCGGCGGCAAGAGCGCGAGCAAGTCGCTTGTGGTCCGGAAGCGGTGGACGGCCTGGACGGCGAGCAGCCGCTGGTCTTCCGCGACGTGGTCGTCCCGCCGCCAGCGGCGGCGACGGCCGTGCCCGGGATAGCGCCGCTCCTCGATCTCGACCAGAGGCGTTTCCAGCGTGAGATTGTCATGCGGAAAGACGCGCGTGAAATAAACCAGCTCGTCGA
>DASRJB010000756.1:0-5214 GCA_035649715.1 Pirellulaceae bacterium | reverse complement strand
GCTGATGGGCGTTCTCGCCATAGCGCAGCTCGGTCTGCCGCTTCAAGGCCAGGTGCAAGGTCGGCGGGAACAGTTCGCCCTGCAGCTGACCGCCGAACCAGTTGGCAATCGCCGCGTCGTAGGCCGCAGTGTGGGCGAACGCAGCCGCGGCCAGCTTCTGTCGCAGGGCCAGCGTCGTGCCGCCTTCGCGCAGGGCTGCGGTCACCTCGGCGTATTGTCCGGGCCCGGTCGCAATTGCCGTGAACGCGTGGTTCTTCGCGGCGGCCCGCACCAGGCTGGGCCCGCCGATGTCGATGTTCTCGATCGCCTCGGCCGCGCTCACGCCCGGCTTCGCAATCGTCTGGGTGAATGGATAGAGATTGACAACGACCAGGTCCAAGAGCTCGATGCCGTGCTCGCGGGCCGCCGTCAAGTCCTCCGGGTGGTCGCGGCGGCAGAGGATGCCGCCAAAGACCTTGGGATGCAGCGTTTTCACTCGGCCGTGCATCATCTCAGGAAAGGCCGTGTAAGCGGCGACATCGATGGCCTGGAGGCCCTGGTCGAGCAGAAACTGCCGCGTGCCGCCCGTGCTGTAGATCTCGACGCGAGCAGCCGCCAGCTCGCGGCCCAATTCGGCCAGGCCGCTCTTGTCGCTGACGCTAATGATCGCTCGCCGGATCGGAATGCGGTCCACGGGCTCTTTCCTGGCTTGTGGTGCTTGCAGCCTCTGGTTTACGGCTGCTGGCTCAGACGGTCAAGGACTGACCCATCGTTACGACCGCAAGTCTAAGCCTGACAAGCAGTAACGACCTCGCGGCCGCGGCTCTTGCCCGCGCGGTGGCTGGCCGATAGACTTACAAATTCCCTTCAAATTGAATCAGCCGCGAGTTTGAGCCATGAAAGACGGCATCCATCCCAATTACGTGCTGGCGACCGTCACGTGCAGCTGCGGCAACACCTTCCAGACTCGCGCGACGAAGCGGGAGCTGAAGA
Source organism: Pirellulaceae bacterium (assembly GCA_035649715.1). Lineage (GTDB taxonomy): Bacteria > Planctomycetota > Planctomycetia > Pirellulales > Pirellulaceae > CAYLLN01. The sequence goes on along the minus strand of DASRJB010000756.1, from coordinate 4,242 downwards.
TCGACATTTGCTCGGCCTGCCACCCGTTCTTTACGGGCAAGCTGAAGTACGTCGATACGGCCGGCCGGATCGAGAAGTTCCAATCGAAGTTCGCCGCGGGCACGTATACCAGCTTGAAGAAGCCGGCCAAGGCGCCGAAGCGGAAGCCGACGCCCGCCGGCGAGGAAGCTTAGCTACCGGCGATTTTCTGGATTCGGGTATCATTGGAATCGTTCCCGGTTTGGTGCTGCGCGCGGAGCGAAGCATCAAATCACAGGCTCTCCGGACGCATGTCATCCATTCGCGAACAACTCGACAGCCAGCTTCGCCGATTTGAAGAGCTGGAGACGAAAATGGCCGATCCGGCCATTCAGGCCGACGGCGCGAAGTTTTCGCTGGTAGCCCGCGAGCACGGGTCGCTGGTCAAACAGGCGATGAAGTACCGCCGCTTCAAGAGCCTGGTCGCCGAAATCGCCGAGCTGAAACAAATGTCCGAGACTGGCGGGCCGGACGAAAAGGAGCTGGCCGAGGCGGAGCTGCCCGCAGCCCGCGAGAAGCGCGAAGCGCTATGGAGCGAGCTGCTCGACATGACGGTCGGCGGCGAGGACGCCAACCGCACCCGCTGCGTGATGGAAATCCGAGGCGGCACCGGCGGCGAAGAGGCGGCCCTCTTCGCCCACGACCTGTTCCAGATGTACAAGCACCACGCCGAGAAGAAGGGCTGGAAGGTCGAGATCATGGAGGCCAGCCCGACCGACCGCGGCGGCTTCAGCAAGATCACGCTGGCCTTCGAGGGAGAGGGCGTGTACCGCGAGCTGCGCTACGAGGGCGGAACGCACCGCGTGCAGCGCGTGCCGGAGACTGAGGCCAAGGGCCGCGTGCACACCAGCGCCGCGACCGTCGCCGTGCTGCCGGAGCCGGAGGACGTCGAGATCAACCTCAAGCAGGACGACTACCGCCTCGACCGGTTCTGTGCCAGCGGCCCCGGCGGCCAGCACGTCAACAAGACCGAGTCGGCCGTCCGCCTGACCCACCACGAAACCGGCATCGTCGTGTCGATGCAGGACGAGAAGAGCCAGCACAAGAACCTGGCCAAGGCCCTGCGAATTCTCAAGTCGCGGCTGTACGAGCACTACCAGAAGCAGGAAGCCGCCAAGCGGGCCGCCGAGCGGAAGACGATGGTCGGCAGCGGCGACCGCAGCGACAAGATCCGCACCTACAATTTCCCCGACAACCGCCTCACCGATCACCGCATCGGCTTCACGATCTACAAGCTCGACCAGATCATCCGCGGCGACTTCCAGCCCGTCACCGACGCCCTCATCGAGCACGACCGGAACCAGCTGCGCGATCAGATGGGCGGACTGGAATGAGGGCTAGGGCTGGGGGTTAGGGCTAGGGAAGTGCAGCTGTCCCGTTTTCCTCGCAGTACAATCACCGCAACTTTGTCCGCTCCCTAGCCCTAGCCCCCAGCCCTAGCCCTTCATGTCCGAGCCCTGGACCGTCCTCCGCCTGCTGACCTGGACGACGGACTATTTGAAGGCGCACGGCTCGGACAGTCCGCGGCTGGATGCGGAGGTTTTGCTGGCGCACGCTCGCGGCTGCGAGCGGATCATGCTTTACGCTGCGTTCGACCAGGTCGTGGCCGACGATGTGCGGGCCAAATTCCGCGAACTGGTAAAGCGGCGGGCCGAAGGCGCGCCCGTCGCCTATCTCGTCGGCAAGCGGGAATTCTATTCGCTGAGCCTTCGGGTGACGCCGGATGTTCTGATTCCCCGGCCGGAGACCGAGCTCGTCGTCGTCGAAACGATCGAGTCTGGTTCAAAGTTCAAGGTTCAAGGTTCAAAGTTGGAGGTAGCCGACGTCGGCACGGGCAGCGGGGCGATTGCGGTCGCCGTCGCCAGGCATGCGCCGCAGTGCCGCGTGACGGCCATCGACAACAACCCGGCTGCGCTGGCGATCGCCCGCGAAAACGCAGCTGCCAATGGCGTTGCCGAGCGGATTGAGGTCGTCCTGGGCGATTTGCTCGGCGGGCTGCCTGCACAGCCGCGGTTCGCGGTCATTGCCAGCAACCCGCCGTATGTCTCCGAGAGCGAGTTCGCCACGCTGGCCCCGAGCGTGAAGAACCACGAGCCGCGGCAGGCGCTCGTCGCCGGGCCGGAGGGAACCGAAGTCATCGAGCGGCTAATCCCGCAAGCCGCCGAGCGGCTGCTGCCCGGCGGCTGGCTGATCGTCGAGCTCAGTCCCATGATCGCCGCCCGCGTCGTCGAGCTGATCGCCAAGAGCGGCCGCTACGAGCCCGCCACGCTCCTCAAAGACCTCGCCGGCCTGCAGCGAGTCGTCAAAGCGCGGCGCTTCGTTTAACCCGGAGCCGGAGGCGACGGCGTTGCGGGACAGCGTCGCCTCCGGCTCCGGGTTAAACAACTACACTTTGGGCGGCCTAGGCCGCTCGTCGTGATAGGTCGTCCATCCGGCGTCCAGTCCCTGGAACGACGCGACGAAATTCCAACGCTGAAGCGGCTTGCTTTCCTCGACGGGATTCTGCACGACGTAAGCGATCGCGCTTTCAATAGCCTCTTCCGAGTCGAGAAACACTTTCCATTCGCCGGTAGACCACATTCGTGGCGGCCGCTTGCCTGGCGCGGCGTATTGGGAGAGACGATGGAGCCTCTCACTGACGAGCTGCCGCGTGGATTCGCCTTTGAGCGCGTTAATGATCGACTCGACGCGATAGCGATGGCGGGCAATGACCAGATGTGTATGCTCCGGCAGAATCGAGCAGGCCCAAATCGTGAAACCGCGTTTCTGAGAGACGAAGGAAAATCCTCGCCCAATTCCGCGGGCTTGCTGGCCTGAGAACTGAACCGCGGGATACTCCAATGACTCGCGGGCGCGCTCGCGCTCTTCACGCTCCTCGCACGTCAACTCTTCGAGGGCCCGCCGGTCCATGCTCCGCTTCGACTTCCCGAATCGCAGCAGCTCCCACTTTCCGACAAAGTCGGACCACGTGCCCCGCGGATCGTTGGGCAGCCAATAGCCATACGCCCCCAGGATGACGTGATAGCCGTGGACCATTTCGCAGTACTGAGGAGCGAATTGCTGTAGCCGCCGTCGCCTCCGGCTCCGGGTTAAACGACTAACGCCTAAACAGGCTGCTCTCGCGCTCGCCGCGCGAGAGCAGGAACGCCAGGAGGTCGAGGACTTCGTCCTGGTTCATCGTGTCGAGCAGGCCCTGCGGCATCATCGAGGTGGACGAGGGCTGCATGGCTTCGATGTCGCCGCTGCGGACACCCACACTGCCGCCCTGGCCGGGATTGAGCATGTCGGTGTTCACGGTCATGCGGTCCCCCTGCAAGTTGATGATCCGGCCGGTGATGGTGCGACCGTCGGTGGTGCGGATGACGACCGCCTGATACTGGTCGCTGATGACCTTGCTGGGCTCAACGACCGATTCCAGCAGGTCGCGATTGCTGAACCGCCCAGCGAGGCCGGAGAGGTCCGGGCCGAACGAGCCTCCCTCGCCGGCGAAGCGGTGGCAGGCAAAGCAATTGGCCGCGGCGAACATCGCCCGCCCACGGTCATAGTCGCGGCCCATCATGTTTTTCTCGACCAGCGGCAGCAGCTCCTCCATCGTCCACTTCTTCACGAAAGGCCGCGGGGGCGCGACCGCCACCGCCTGCGCCGCCGGCTGCGCGCTCAAGATCGGCGCAAGAGCCGTTCGCTCGTCCGCCGTCAGCGTCGCCAGGGCGTCGTTCTTCATATTGCGGAAGAACCCGGCCAGGCTGTTGCCGCCCTTGTAGTTGGCGGCCTTGAGGAACCACGAGAAATACTCCTTCCGCAGCTCGGGCGTCCAGCCGCCGCTCTGAATCCGCAACGCCCGGACATAGTCTATCTGCTCTTCCTGAGTCGGCGCGCCGGCCAGCAGCTTCATCGTCTTCGCCGGGGCGCTGGGCGCCTCCAGATAGACGAGCAACTGGCAGAGCTCGGCGTTCAGCTCGCGGCCCTTGGCCGGATAGAGCGGGTCAAATCGCGCCAGCAATTCCTGCCGCTGGGCCGAGTCGGGCCGGCAGAGCCGGTTGAACGTCACGCCATACACCCGCAGCAGGTCGATCCGCTGCTGGTTCGTCAGCTTCGCCCAGTCGAGCGTCGCCAGCGCCTCGAGAATCTCGCGCTTCCGCGGGTCGTTGACCTGCGTGACCGGATCGACATCGTCCTTCGTAGGGATGCCGCCGTTCTGCCAGGAGACCGGATCGAGCGGCCGGT
>DASRJB010000755.1:0-6672 GCA_035649715.1 Pirellulaceae bacterium | reverse complement strand
CGATCCGCTCGCGGATCAGACGGTAAGCGTGACCACGCTCGACAACGACGTGGCCGCGTTCACGATTGTCCAGAGCGGCGGTACGACGCAGGTCAGCGAGACGGTGCCCAGCACCGACACCTTCACGGTGGTCCTCAACGTGCAGCCGCTGGGCAATGTGGTCTTCACCGTGACCAGTGGGGATCTGAGCGAAGCCACGGTCAGCCCCAGCCCGCTGACCTTCACGCCGGGCGACTGGAACGTCCCCAAGACCGTAACCGTCAGCGGTGTGGACGACGCCGTGGCGGACGGCAGCCAGGTCTCGATTGTCACCGTCTCGGTCGATGATGCCAGCAGCGACAACGGCTTCGATCCGCTGCCCGACCAGACAGTCAGCGTTACTACGCTCGACAACGACGACGCGATCGCCCCGACGGTGGACATCGTCGATGTGACGCCCGATCCGCGCAACACGCCCGCCAGCGATGTGCTGATCGCCTTCAGCGAACCCGTCCTCGGCTTCGACCTGGCGGACGTGTCGCTCCGCCGAAATGGCCAGATCGTGCCCCTGGCGGGCGCGACGCTGGAAGGGACCGGCGCTGCGTACACGCTCCGCCTGGTCGGGGCCGCCGCCTTGAAAGGGAACTACCTGCTCACCCTGACGGCAGCCGGGTCCGGAATTGCCGATGTTGCCGGCAACCCCCTGGCTGCTGACGCGCAGGACGCCTGGCGGATGACCAGTCCCTGGCACAACGTCGTGGCGCCCCTCAATACTGATGGCTTTCCGGGCGTCGCGCCGCTGGACGTGCTCGTCATCGTCAACGAGGTCAACAACCGCGGATTTTCCGATCCAATCACGGGCCTGCTGCCGCCGGTTTCCCAGACGCTTGGGCCGCCGCCCTTTGTGGACGCGAACGACGATGGTTTCGTGACGGCGATCGATGCCCTGCTCGTGATCAATTTCCTGAACTTCGGCGAAGGAGAGGGCGAGTCGCCGCCCGCCGGTCGGTCCGCGGCCGCCCAGCAGGAAACTGCGGACCGCGGCAAAGGCGAACAAGCGCCGGCGATTGAGTACGTTTCGCCGGCGGGTAACAGTCCCCCAGGGCGTTCGCGCTATCCGCAGCCGGCGGAATTTGTCATTCCCGACGCGCTTCTGGACCTGCTGGCCACCGATGTTGGCCGGCGAGTGCGCGGGCGGCGCAACCCGCGCTAACTACTTCGCCAGCGCCGCCTTGACCGGCGCTTCGTCGCTGGCTTTCTCGGGCAGCTTTTCGAGGACTTCCAGCAGCACGTGGTCGGTGTCGAGCCCTTCGGCCTGGGCTTCGAAGTTCAAGATCACGCGGTGCCGCAGCGCGGGCAGGTAGACCCGCCGCACGTCTTCGAAGCTGACGTTGTAGCGGCCTTCCAACAACGCCCGGACCTTGGCGGCCAGGGCCAGCGTCTGTGCGCCGCGGGGGCTAGCGCCCCAACGGAGATACTGGTTGGTGATCGGCAGGGCATAGGCCCCATTGGGGTGCGTGGCCAGGATCAGCCGTACGATGTAGTCCTGCACGTGCGAGGCCAGGATCACGTCGCGAATCAGCCGCTGCCACTGCTTGATCTCCTGGCCGTCCATCACCTTCTCGGGCTTGATCGTGACGCCCTTGGTCGTGCGATCGACGATCGTGGCCAGTTCGTCGCGGCCGCTGTAGCCGACGACCAGCTTGAACAGGAACCGGTCGAGCTGGGCTTCCGGCAGCGGGTAGGTGCCTTCCTGCTCAATCGGGTTCTGCGTGGCCATCACGAAGAACGGCTTCTCCAGCTCATACCGCACGCCGGCGATCGTGACGGTGCCTTCCTGCATCGTTTCCAGGAGGGCTGACTGCGTCTTGGGCGTGGCCCGGTTGATTTCGTCCGCCAGGCAAATCTGCGTGAAGAGCGGGCCCTTCTGAAACTCGAACTTCCGGCGGCCGTGCTCGTCCTCGTTGATCAAGTTCGTGCCGAGGATGTCCGACGGCATCAGGTCGGGCGTGAACTGAATGCGGTTGAAGTTCAGGCTGAGGCACTCGGCCAGCGTGCGAACGAGCAGCGTTTTGCCCAGGCCGGGGACGCCTTCCAGCAGGCAATGGCCGCCGATGAACATGCTCGTCAGCACGCCGTGAACGATGTCGTCGTGGCCAACGATGACCCGCCCGATCTGCTCCTTTACCGACGTGTACCGATTCCGAAACTGCTCCGCCTGCTGCTGCATCGACTCGCCGATACTCATGAATGCTCCTCAGGTGACGCCAGGATTTGAGACATTATGACTATCAGATGGAGCGGCGGGGGGCTAGGGTCGGGGCCGATTGGGAGGGCGAAGCTCCCGCTGAGCCGGCTCGGCAGGAGCCTCGCCCTCCCGCATCGGCCATATTCGCTCTTCCCGTTCAATTATTGGCGCGGGATGCAAGCGCAAAAGACCGCGGAGCCGGATTGCGGCTCCGCGGTCGGCAATCGATCGATTATCGCAGTTCCAGCGACACGCTGGGGCCCGAGCGATAGCCACTGGCGCCGCTGCGGTACGCGTAGCCGTCCTCGTGCAGGTGGGCGGTCCGCGTGACCAGGCCGCCGCTGCGGACGTCCTGCACCGTAACGCGGGCGTGGTCGCCGCCATAAGCCAAGGCCCGGTAGTAGTCGCTCTGCGACCGCAGCCAGAGGCCGTTGATCGCGACGATCACGTCGCCGCTTTCCAGGCCCATCCGCTGGGCGGGCGTCCCCCACGGCACCGAGTCCACCACCATGCCGTAGCCCCATTCGAAGTGCCCGTAAAAGCCCAGCCGCACGCTGGACGGAGCGACCGGCATGATGTAAGGCGACGGGGGGCTGGGCGTGATGTAGGGCGTCGAGCTGGTACCGGGCCCGACGTAGAGCGACGGACGGGAGCCGGGCGACAGCCGCAGCTCGATGTGCGGAGGAGCGGCGGAGGCAATCTGCACGACTCCGAGCAGGCTGGTCAGGACGCTTCCAAACACGACGGACTTCAGGGCGGCGTTCATCGGATTCTCGCTTTCTGGTCGTTGGTAGATGCGGCGAAGGTCTGATTCGCCGGTGCCAGCTGTAAATGCGCGTGCCGTGCCAAAGCCACTTGGTGTGTCCGGGGATCGTCGCAACCGCCTGCTGTAACAACACTTACGAAAATGCGCTTAGCCGCCTGCAAATCGAAACAGCAACAGCTGCCAGCACGAGCGCCGTCATTCTGACTCCAGCCAACTCAGGCTGAGACGGATGGCGTATCATGCCCGGATGCGAAGTGCTTCCCTCAGGAGCTGATCATGACGACGAACATCGTTTTTCGGTCTGGCGCGACAGTCCTCTGCCTGGCGCTCGCCGCGCTGCTTCAACGAACCGTTAGCGGCCAGCAGCCGGCGGCCAAGGCGGGGATGAAGCTGCCGGACATGAAGCAGCCAGTGATGCACGGCACGCCCGAAGCCGACGCCATCCTGGCCGCGATGCAGGTCTTTCCGCCGGACAACCCCTGGAATGCCGACGTCTCGAAGTGGCCGCGGCACAAGGACTCGGACGCGATGGTGGCCTCGATCGGACCGGACAAGCCGCTGCGCTACAACATCGACATGGCGTTCGTCCTCGTGCCGCCCACACAGCCCAAGATCGACCTGCAAGTCGTCGAGTACCCGGACGAGTCGGACAAAGGGCCCTATCCGATTCCGGCGAACATACCGATCGAGGGCTGGCCTGCCTGGTACCGCCGCGACGCCGAGGACAAGACGCTCTCGCTCGAGGATGTGCAGCGCGACAAGCTCAACGCCGGCGGCGACCGCCACGCGATCGTCGTCGATCCGTACAACGGCCGCCTGTTCGAGTTCTTCGGCACCAAGCGGACCCCCGCCGGCTGGCAAGCCTCGTGCGCGGCGATCTTCAACCTCGGCAGCAACGACCTGAGGACCGACGGCTGGACCAGCGCCGACGCGGCGGGCCTGCCGATTTTCCCCGCGGTGATCCGCTACGACGAGCTCAAGGCCGGCAAGATCACGCACGCCCTGCGGGTGACGGTCCGCAACACGCGACGGGCCTACGTCGCCCCCGCCACGCATTTTGCTAGCAACAAGACCGACCCGAATCTGCCGCGGATGGGCGAGCGCCTGCGGCTGAAGGCCGACTACGACGTCAGCGGTTTCTCGCCCGAAGTGCAGACGATTCTCAAAGGCCTCCAGCAATACGGCATGCTCGTCGCCGACAACGGCATCGAGTGGGCGATCAGCTGCGCTCCCGACGAGCGAATCCCGGTGCTCCACGAAGAGCTGCGGCGGGTCAAGGGCTCCGCCTTCGAAGTCGTCGAAGCCCCTAAGTGAGACTCTCGATTTGCCGCAAAGGCGCAGAGACTTGGCGTCAAAGCGGACCATCGAATTCGCGCAGCAGCGTTTGGCGAGTCGGACTATCATGGAACCTCGGCCACGAGGGCCGAGCGGGTTGCTTGTGGGCGCAGGGAGGGCGGAATGCTGCTGTTCACGCTCGCCAACGAGCGGCAGCGACGGTCGATTCAGCACAACGAGGGGCCGATCGAGTTCGGCCGGCTCCAGCAGGGGCAGTGCGCGCGGATCGTCGTGGACGATCCCTTCACTTCCCGCGACCAGCTGCGGATCGAGGAGCTGCCCACCGGCGACATCCGCGTCGCCAACCTGGGCTCGCCGGTCACTCTGCCCGACGGCACGCAGCTCAATGTCGGAGCGGCCCGCCGCTTCACGCCGCCAGTGCGGCTGGTCTTCGGCTGCTCGACGCTCGAGGTCGGCCTGATTCCCAGCGCCGACGCGCCGAGCACGGGAATGCAGACGATCGCCCGACCGGCCGGCGGCGACACCGGCTCGGTCAAGCAGATCTTCCAGAAAGGCGGCGCACCCGCGCCCGAAGTGCTGGCCCAGTGGTTCGAGGCGCTGCTTAACGTACAGCGGGCCGCGCCCGGCTCGAACGAATTCTATGCCGACACGGCCCGCGCCGTCGTCGAGCTGATCGGCCTCGACCGCGGCCTCGTGATCCTGCGGCGGCGCGACGTGTGGGAGGTCATTGGCAGCTGCAGCGCGGCCAACGAGGGCAGCCAGACGAAAGCCGACAACCGGCAGTTCAGCCAGCGGGTGCTGCTGCAGGTGCTGGCCGAGAAGCGCACCTTCTATCAATCGTTCCAGGAAACCGGCGCGGCCCAGAGCCTGATGGGCATCGAGGCGGTCGTGGCCTCGCCCGTGTTTGACGAGAAGAACGCGGTGGTCGGCGTGGTCTACGGCTCGCGCGACATGCGGACGGCCACCGGCCACAAGGGCATCACGCCGCTGGAGGCCCAGTTCCTGCAAGTGCTGGCCGGCGCGGTGAGCACCGGCCTGTCCCGCCTGGCCCGCGAGGCCGACGCCGCCCGGGCCCGCGTGCAATTCGAGCAGTTCTTCTCGCCCGAGCTGGCCCGGGCCCTGGAACGCGATGCACAAATCCTCGCCGCCCAGCAACGCGAGCTGACGCTGCTCTTCGCCGACTTGCGCGGGTTCTCCAAGATCGCCGAGCGAATCGGCGCGAAAGAAACCTACCAGCTGCTGGCCGACATTCTCGACCGGCTGACCAACCAGGTGATGGACCACGGCGGCGTGGTGATCGATTACTACGGCGACGGCCTGGCGGCGATGTGGAACGCGCCGACCGACACGCCGCACCACGCCCAGCGCGGCGTGCAGGCCGCCCTCGCCATGCAGGGCGAATTGCCCGCCATCAACAGCGTCTGGGCCGAGAAGCTCGGCGGCCTGATCCGCCTCGGCCTCGGCCTGCATACGGGTACGGCCCAGATCGGCAACTCCGGCAGCCGGCGGCGGCTCAAATATGGCCCCCGCGGCCACGCCGTGAATCTGACCAGCCGGGTCGAGGCGGCCACGAAGGTCTTCGGCGTGGCGTGCCTCATGACCGGGGCCACGCGGGCCAGCCTGCGGCAGCCGGTGCCGCTGCGGCGCGTCTGCCGCGGGCGGTTGACGGGCATGAGCGACCCGGTCGATCTGTTCGAGCTGGGTGTGTTCAGCGATCATCCGACGTGGCTGGCCCAGCGCGACAAATACGAGGCGGCGCTGGCGCTATACGAGCGGCAGAATCCGTCCGAATGCCTGGCCGCCTGCCGCGCGTTCCAGGCGGAATTTGGGGTCAGCGACGGCCCGACCAACTGGCTGCTCAAGCACGCTGAGCAGCGTCACGCCGCGGGCGACGAATCGTACGACCCGGTCTTCTCGGTCGAGACGAAGTAGACGCAGCCGCTTATGCCGACCCCCTGGTTGAGCTATGCGCCTCGCGCCTCGTTACGCCAATCTAGCCGCAAAGCATTACGGCACATAGGGTTGCGGCGAGCGCTCCAAAACCGCTTAAGTAGTTCTTATAAGGTCGTTCCAAAGCTCGCCAGGGTCAAAACTGTCGAAATTCCTGGGATTTGTGGCCCGAATGCGATTCTGTGGCCCCCTGCAGACATTAGTGTTAGAGCGTAACCACTTGCGGCATAAACACTTACAGCTCCGAGGTTTACCTGCGAAGTCTATCGCGGAGCCTCCTTTCGCCGCGCGCGTCGCCAGCCGGCCAGCGCCAAATTGGCAGGTCCGGGCGCGATCGGAACCTCAGTGCAAATACCATACCAATGTTCACATTTCCGCCAGCCAGTTGTTGTGGCCGGTCTCCGACCGAGCCACTGCACCGCGGATCGAACCG
>DASRJB010000754.1:0-16680 GCA_035649715.1 Pirellulaceae bacterium | reverse complement strand
GCGTGGATGTGCATCGGGGCCTTGTCGCTCCGCGTGACCTTCTTCTCGGCTAGGTCGTAGGCCTGGATCAGGCCGCCGTTGTCGCCGCCGACGGCCAGCAGCCACTTGCCTTCCGGGTGAAACAGCACCTGCTCGACGAGGCCCTTGGCGTCGCCGGAAAAGACGTGCTGGCTCTGGCCGCTCTCGGCTTCAAACAGCTCGACCCGCGCCGGGCCGTCGAGGTGGTCGATGTTGCCGATCGTGCCGATGCCGCCCGCCACCAGCTGCTTGCCATCGGGCGAAAAGGCGACCGCCCGCGTGCCGCCGATTGAGTGGATCCGTTGCTTGGGATCCCAGGTGTAAAAGCCCGGCGCTTCGAGCTGCCGCAACTTGTTGCCGCTCGCCGCGTCCCACAGGCAGATGCGGCCGACCTTGTCGGCGGTGGCCAGCTGCCGCCCGTCGGCCGAGAAGGCGCAGGTATAGAGCATCGAGGGAAAATGGTTCGGTGTTTGTTCGTCGTGCCCCCGCAGCTCGTGCAGCTTTTTGGCGGACTCCGCTTCCCAGACGCGGCAGACCATGTCGTCGGCCACGCTGGCCACCAGCTTGCCGTCGGGCGAAGCGGCGAGCTTCCGAATCCACTTGCTGTGGGCGCTTTCGACCGTGTGAACGATCTCGCCGCCGCCCAACTTCCGCCACAGCAGCTTGCCGTCGTAACCGCCGCTGACCAGCAGCTCGCCGGCAATCGCCACGCCGGTCACGAAGCTGGCGTGGCCGCCGAGGGCGTTGAACTCCGGCTTTTCCGCCAGCGCGTCGAGGTCATAGACGTTGCCGTCGGAGGCCCCGCACAAGACGCGGCTGCTGCCCGGCACGCGGGCCAGGCTCAAAAAGATTTCCTTGCGGCCGTGCTCATTGAGGAGCTTCAGTTGGATTTCGTTGGCCATTGTCTCTCCCTCGCTTGCGCGTCGGGTTGGTGTCAATTCCCGATTTTCCACAAGTGCTTCTCGCCACGCAAATACAAAGCGCCGCCGGCGATTGCGGGCGTACCGAGGAAGGGCTCGCCGAACGCGGCGGTGTGGACGATTTCGCCCTTCTCGCCCAGCTGGACCACCAGGCATTCGCCGTCCTGGTTGGCGCAGTAGGCATGCCCGCCGGCCACGACCGGCGTGGCCCAGAACGTGCCCTTGAGGCGGGTCTGCCACTTCACGTCGCCGGTCTTCGCGTCGGCCGCGGCCAGCACACCGGCCCGCGACAGGACGTACAGCCGCTCGCCGTCGATCACGGGGCTGGCATTCCCGGGGGCGAGCTTGTTGGAGTCCCAGAGCAGCGATGGGGCGCTGGAGTTGGCCGGCGCTTCGAGCACCGTCATGCCGGCGGCTGGCAGAAAGATCCGATCGCCGGCCGTGGTCGGCGACGGAATGGATGAGCAATCGGCTTCGTACTTCCAGAGTTGCTTGCCCGTCTTGGGCTCGTGCGCGGTCAGGCCATCGGCGGCTTGCAGCAGGACGACTTGCGTCCCATCCGCGCGGCGGAGGGCCGCCGGCGAAACCCAATTGGGCGCATGCGGCCGGTTGATTCTCCAGCGGTTTTCGCCAGTGGCGGTGTCCAGGCCCGCCGCGAACGAATCCCCCTGACACTCGACCTGCACGACGACGGTGCCCTCGACGACCAGCGGCGAGGCGGACATGCCGATGTCGTTGCCCGTGTTCGGATAGTCGTGCCCCAGGCCGCGATACCAGAGCAGGTTGCCGTCCAGGTCGAGGCAGACCACGTCGTTGGAGGAATAGAACGCAAAAATCCTCTTCCCGTCGCTGGCGGGAGTCGGAGCGGCGTTGGAGCTCATCGGGTGATGATGCGGGCGGCCCGTCGCCCAGAATTGCCGCTGCCAAAGCTGCTGGCCGGTCTTCGCATCCAGGCAGAGAACGTGCAGGCGATCCTGAACCACGGGGCCGGAGGCCGCCGTCACGACCACGCGGTCGCCGATCACGATCGGCCCGCAGGCGGCCTTGCCCGGCAGCGCCGCCTTCCAGGCCACCTTCTCGTCCGGACCAAATTTCGTCGGCAGCCTTTCATTCTCCGCCACGCCCCGGTTGCCCTCGCCGCGGAATTGCAGCCAATCGGCGGCGGACAGGGTGGGGGCGAATAGCAGCACGAAGAGGAGCGGGGTTTTGGGCATGGATGTTTGGTGTTTGGTCGCGCGAATCCGCATTCTTATCCTCCAGAACCCTGAACGCCGAACCCTGAACCCTTCCCCAGGATCGCCGTCCCAATCGTGTCGCAAACTCGCAGCTTGAATTCCCACCGCTGGGCCCAATCCTCCTCCTGCTCGTTCTGACAGACCTTCACCAGGATCGCGTTCGGCCCTTTCCGCAGCTTGCCGCGGGCGATGTATTGATCGAGCGGGTCGTTGGCGTGATAGACGTGGTTCGCCGAAAGCAGCTCGCCGTTCAGCCAGACCTTGTTGGCGTTCGGCGACGAGAGCCGCAGCTCGCAGGGCTGCTCGCGCTCGGCGACGAACTCGGCGTAGGCATAGGTGACCGCGCCCTTATGCTTGTCGAGCGCCTTGGTGAGCTCGACCAGCCCATAGTCGTCGGTCGAGGCGTGGCTGATCCATTTTACGCGGCCCTTTTGGCCCGACAGTTCCGCCGCCAGGTCGATCGCCGTTTCGGGCGGGTACGCCTTGTCCCAGCCGGCGTCCTCGACGTTGTCGAAGGGACCGATCAGCCGCCATTGGCGGACGTAGCCCATGTGGCGGGCGATGTCGGGGGGCGTGCCCAGCTCCTTGAGCTTGTCGAAGGCCAGCTTGATCTGGTCCAGGTCGCGCGAATGCGCGAAGGCCTTGGCATACAGGGGCGCGGCCTCTTTACCTTCCGCTTTGCCGGCCGCGGCCAGCACCTGCGCGACGGCGTCACGGCGCAGCTCCAGGCTCGGATCGTCGAGCAACGTGGGAATCAGCCGCGACTCGGCCGTGGGATCGACGGCGGCTATCAGCTCATAGGCCAGCCGGCGTCCGCGGGGCGAATGTTTCGTATCGGCCAGGAACGCCTCCAGGCCGGCCACGGGCAACTGCTTTCCGCCGCGCTGGGCCACCGCTTCGGCCGCGCCGCGGAGCCAGTTCTCGGCGATCGGGCCAGCGCCGTCCATCGCCGCCAGAATCTGCGGCAACGCGCTCGCCCGGGCCGCGGCGACGACTCTCGCGGCCGCTGCCGCCTCGCGATGCCCGACCCCTCGCGGCTGCACGGCCCGAATCCTGGCCAGCGCGTCCGCCAGGTCGCCTTCCGCGGCGGGCAGGCTGACCGCGACCAGGCACAAAACGAGCGCACCAGGGCAACACCGCAGCATGGGAAGTCTCTTCTCGCGGTAGGCTGATTTGGCGGGAGTTTAGGAGGGCCGGTGCATTGTACTCGAGTAGGGTGGGCTGTGCCCACCATGACTGCGGTGAGCACAGCCCGTGTGCAATCCAGGCGGACCATACTTTTGCAGTCGCTCGCCGACCTGGCCAGCGAAGTCGATCGCGTTTGCGCCAGCGCCGCTGCGGGTCGAGTGCGGCCGCTCGGCAACTGGACCGCCGCGCAGGTACTCCAGCACCTGGCGCTGTTCATCGCCGGCTCGCTCGATGGCTTTGCCTTCCAGTATCCGCTGCGGCTGCGCTGCCAGGCGTGGCTCCTGGGCCTGATCTCCTGGCCGCTCCTCATGCGGCTGGCCTTTCGCCCCGGCTTTCGGAATCCGCCGGCAGCCGCGAGCGTTGAACCCGATCCCGCGATCACACTCGAGCACGCGGCCGCCAATCTCCGCCGCCAGTTGCAGCGCCTCGCCAGCGGCGAGCGGATGACGCACCGCAGCCCGACGGGTGAAAGGCTCTCGCATGACCAGTGGCTGGAGTGCCACTTGCGACACGCCGAGTTGCATTTGAGCTTTCTGTTGCTCGAGGCCGAGCCCGCGGCTTCACCGAGATCGTGAAATAGCTGTCGTCCGCAAGTGCGCTTGAGTGGCTTCGATTCCAGCGGTCATACTACGGTTGTCCCTGCGTGGAGGATTCTCCCATGAGACGCTGCTGGCTGGCGCTCGCTGGACTGATCATCGTAACTGCGGCCTCTCCGGCGGCCGCGCAGGAATTACTCCAATCTCGAGCGGATGAGCTGCGCGGCGACATTGCCAAGATCCGCGCCGCCATGGGAGTGCTCACCAGGCAGCTGGAAGCGCTCGAGAAGGAGTTGGCCGCCGTGGAGCCGCGCGCTTCTGTTCCGACTCGACCTGTGCCATACGTTCCGGCTTACCGACATCCGCTTCCGCCCGGGCTGCGATTCCCGGTGGATGTTGAGCGGGCAATGATGGGCGGCGCCGTGTCGGAGCCCGTTCGACCCCGGCTGGAGTCGCGTCTCAATTCCGGCGAGACCAGGCTCGTCCCGTCGCCCCGAAAGTAAGCCCCCGGTCCGGTGAAAATTCGCCGCCCGCGGTTTCGCCAGCCCGCGGTTGGGGCTAGTGTATGGGCCGCGGGAGGGTGCGATGGGCGAAAAGGTCGTCGAGGATCCGTATGCGATTACCGATGCGGCAATTCAAGAGCCGCCGCAGAGCCTGTGGAAGGCCCTGGCCAAGATCGGCCCCGGCATCGTGCTGGCCGGCAGCATTGTCGGCTCGGGCGAGCTGATTCTCACGACGTCGCTGGGCGCGGATTGGGGTTTCGTCTTCCTGTGGCTGGTGCTCTTCAGCTGCGTCATCAAGGTCTTCGTGCAAATCGAGCTCGGCCGCTACGCCATCTCGTCCGCACAGCCCACGCTGACGGCGCTCAATTCGCTGCCCGGCCCGCGGCTGGGAGCAAGCTGGCTGGTGTGGTGGTGGTTCTGCATGCTGCTGGCCAGCGTGTTTCAGCTGGGAGCGATGGTGGGCAGCGTGGGCCAGGCCCTGAACGTGGCGTTTCCGCAAGTCTCGCCCGCCATCGCTGGCGCCCTCCAATCGATGTCGGCGCCGCTGGCGGAAGCCATTCGCGACCGGCCGGAGCATCCCTGGTCGGTACTCACCGCCCTGGCGGCGATCCTGCTCTTGCTCTCGGGCGGTTACAAGCGGCTGGAGTGGGTGACGACGGCGCTGGTGGCCGGCGTGACGCTCATCACGGTTGGGTGCGTGCTGCTGCTGCCGAGCACCGGCTACCCGATTCGCCCCGCCGACATTAAGGAGGGATTCAACGTCCTCGCCATCGCCGCGCTGCCGCCGGCGGCGATCGCCGCCGCCTTTAGCGCCTTTGGGATCACCGGCGTCGGCGCGAGCGAGCTCTACGCCTATCCGTACTGGTGCCTCGAAAAGGGCTACGCCCGTTTCACCGGCCCGCGGTCGGACGACCCTAAGTGGGTCGAGCGGGCGAAAGGCTGGCTGCGGGTGATGATCCTCGATGCCTGGGTGAGTATGGTCGTGTTCACGGTCGCGACGGTCGCCTTCTACGTGCTGGGCGCGACCGTTCTGCACAGGCGGGACCTGCATCCCAAGGGCGCGCAGATGGTCGTCGCGCTGGCGGAGATGTATGTGCCGACTTTCGGCGCGTGGACCAAAATCCTGTTCATGATCGGGGCCTGGGCGGTGCTCTTCAAAACGCTCTACGTCGCCTCGGCCGGCCACGCTCGGCTCTCGACCGACTTCCTGGGGCTGCTGGGCGCGGTCCGTTTCGACGATCCCCAGAAGCGGCCCCGCTGGATTCGGCGATTCTGCGTTTTCTTTCCGACTTTGGCACTGATCCTGTACCTGTTGTTTCGCGAACCCAAGATGATGGTCACCGTCGGCGGCTATGCGCAAGCCGTGACGCTGCCGGTAATTTCGGGCGCTGCGCTCTATTTGCGCTACTTTCGCACCGACAAGCGGCTGGCGCCTTCGCTCGCCTCCGACCTGCTGCTCTGGACCGCCTTTGTGCTCATCACTGCCGTCGCCGGCTACGCCGTCTACAACGACGTCTTTCCCACGGTCGGTGGCTGGCTGGGTTTGGTGAAAAAAGGATAGTGCCGCTAGCGTCGTCAAATCCGGCAAAGTTGGTTTGACCGGTAAGCTCCCGCTGGTCGATACCTTCGGAGATGTCCTGGACTTCCGCGCGCAGGCTCTGCGCTTGATGACTCCGCCGTCCAAACGATCGACCGCTATTCGCAGGCCGCTGCTGGCAGTGCTGCTGCTGGTGGCTGCGCGCGTGGCCGCGGCCCAGGTGGTCGTCAACCTGCCAAACCCGCAGGTCGATGCCAGCGGGCGGCTGGTCGTGCAGCCGAACGTATCGGGCACAACTTATGTTCCGCCGCCCGTGCAGCCACCGGCAGTAGCCGCCATTGGCGCAGTCGCGCCGGTCAGCGCGACGATTCAGGATGAATCGCTGCCGCCGCCGCCGCCGGCCGACGGCGGCTGGCCCGGCGGGCCGCTGGACGCCAAGCCGATGCTGCCGCTCTTGCGCGGCGAACCCAGCGACATCTGGCTCAGCGGCGAGCCGCTGGTGCCGTGGGACCAGATCGAGCACGGCTGGGACACGTGGACTGAGCACGTCCGCTCGCCGACGGGCGAGGCGGGCCTGGGGCGCGAGCGGGTGGCGTACGCCCCGTTTGAGATCGACATCACGCAGCCGTTCGGCAATTTCCTCTGGCGGACGCAGGCGGTTTACGACCTGACGAAGCCGGACCGGGCCGAGGCCTTCTGGGCCCGACCGGGCCGCGGGCCGTTGTTGCCGGAAAGCTCGGTCGATTACCAGGAGTTCCGCCTCCGCTTGGAGACCGGCAGCAACGCCTTCTCGCTGGCCACCGACGTGCCGATCCGCCTGCTGAACCCCGAGCAGAACGACAACACGGGCGGCATCGGCGACATCGAATTGGTGCAAAAGACCCGGCTGATCGACGGCAACCGCTGGCAGATGACACAGCTGCTAAGGACGGTCTTCAACAGCGGCAACGCCAAAAAGGGCCTGGGCACGGGCCACGTGTCGATGGAGCCGGGCATGCTCTGGCGGTACCGC
The DNA here is from genome assembly GCA_035649715.1 of Pirellulaceae bacterium. Taxonomy (GTDB): domain Bacteria; phylum Planctomycetota; class Planctomycetia; order Pirellulales; family Pirellulaceae; genus CAYLLN01. The sequence continues at coordinate 9,731 of DASRJB010000754.1, read as the reverse complement.
TATAGCGACATAACGTTTTTGCACAGCGAGCTGAAGATGACGTTCCCGGTGCCGGGCACGCCGGGCTATGCCGGGCCGCTCCTCAAGTGGGGCATCGGCGTCAGCCACGTCTGGTATGAAACCGACACGACGGCCTACATCCCGACGCTGGAGTTCACGAACATCTGGGTGCTGGACGGCCAGTTCATCCCGTTTCCCGGCGGCCTGCCGGTCGATGTCCGCGGCGACGGCATTTTCAACCTCGCGCCGGGCCTGCGGGTCGTCCACGACACCGGCGGCGACGTGGGTGTCGTCGAGTTCGGCTATAGCGGGGTCTTCGCGGTCGGCTCCGACGGCTGGTACGACGCACTGCTACGGTTTGATTTGAGGTTTGTATTCTGAGTGTCATTTGTCACTGGTCATTGGTCATTTGTCGGGCGACCGAATTTCTTTGACAAATGACGAGTGACCAATGACCACTGACATTTCCCCTCCTATTGCCTTGCGTTGGCCGCCGAGAACGTTTAGAAACAACCTGTCTTGGCAGGCAGCCAAATCGCTTCTCTTTAGGATTCCAAGCGTCGCGAAGGATTGTCGCACCCGATTACGCATTGCCGGCCGGCTGCATCACCGATTTCATGAGCGCGCTTGACGTTGAAGCCTTGCTTTCCCCCGTTTCGGCGGAAGCTCCCTGCGGGGAGAACCTGGAGTACGACGTCGACTACGTGATGATGGAGCAGGCCGCGGTCGGCAAGCCCGAGCAGCAGTTCGGGGAGACCGTCATTCCGGCGGAAGACCCGGACTGGCGCCAGCTGCAGTCGCAGGCCCAGGCCCTGCTGCCCAGGAGCAAAGACCTGCGGATCGCCGTCTGCCTGACGCGGGCGGCGGTGCGGACCAGCGGGCTGGCCGGGCTGGCCGACGGCCTGGAGGTGCTGGCCGGGTTCATTGAGAAATACTGGGACGGCGTCTACCCGCAGCTCGATCCCGACGACAACGATCCCACGCAGCGGGTCAATTCGCTGGCCAGCCTGACTAGCGCGCAGGAGACGCTCAAGGGCGTCCGCGAGGCCACGCTGGTCGCCTCGCGGGGCGCCGGCAAGTTTTCGTACCGCGACGTGCTGATCGCCTCGGGTGAAATGCCGCCGCTGGCGGGCACTCCGAAGGTCGAGCAGTCGTCGATCGACGGCGCTTTCGCCGACAGCGATCCCGCTGAGTTGAAGGCGACCGGCAAGGTGCTGGAGCGGGCGCTGGGGATGGCCCGCCAGCTTGAATCGAATTTCAACGACAGGGTTGGCGCCGGCAGCGGTCCAGAGCTGAAGCCGCTGATGGACGTGATCGCGGCGATGTCGAAGCTCGTAAACCAGAAGCTGGCCCAGCGGGGACTCTTGGACGACGCGGCCCCGGCGGCTCCCGCGGCTGCCGATAAGTCGGACGGCAATGGGCAAGCCGCCGGCGCGGCGAGCAACGGTCGCAAGGCCGGCGCGGCCGCGCCCCTCACAGGCGACATCGCCAGTCGCGAAGACGTAATCCGCGCCCTCGACAAAATCTGCGACTATTACAAACGCTACGAACCGTCGAGTCCGGTGCCACTGTTCCTGAACCGGGCAAAACGGCTGGCGTCGAAGAGCTTTTTGGAGATTCTCCGCGACCTGACGCCCGACGCAGTAAATCAAGCGCTCGCGATCGGCGGGATCAGCGACGGCGAAGCGTCCAGTGCGGCCCCCAACGACATTTGAAAGAACCGCGCCCGCGCCAGCAGCCGCGTGGCGTTTGTGAGTCATACTTCCCAGTCCCGAGGCGGCACAGAGGCCGCTTCCAGCACACAGCGCCCCATTCGGCGCGGCGGCTTGGAGGCCACTATCCAACACCGCCTGTAGAGGAGTCGTCCCTTGGCCAAAGCCAGCAGTCAGAAATTCATCGCCCGCAACCGCGCCCCGCGGGTCCAGATCGAATACGATGTCGAAGTCTACGGCGCGGAAAAGAAAATCCAACTGCCGTTCGTGATGGGCGTGATGGCCGATCTCTCCGGCAAGCCGGCCGAGGCCCTGCCCGCCGTCGGCGACCGCAAGTTCCTCGACTTCGACGTGGACAACTTCGACGAGCGGCTGAAGTCGATGAAGCCGCGGGTGGCGTTCCAGGTGCCCAACACGCTGACCGGCGAAGGGAACCTGAACGTGGACATCACGTTCGAGAGCATGGACGACTTCTCGCCCGCCGCCGTGGCCAAGAAGGTCGGCGCGCTGAGCAAACTGCTCGAGACGCGGACCCAGCTGGCCAACCTGCTGACCTACATGGACGGCAAGAGCGGAGCCGAGGACCTGATCGGCAAGGCCCTGAAGGATCCGACGCTGCTGCAAGCCCTGGCTTCCGCCCCGAAGGCCGAAGAGAAGGCGGAATAACCACCCGACTAACGCACACTGGAATGGGAGAGAGTTCTGATGTCCACCGATATGAGCCAAGCACAAGCCGCACCGCAGGCGCAGGCCGCCGAGTTGAACGACTTCTCGGCGCTGCTGAGCAAGGAATTCAAGCCCAAGAGCGACCGGGCCAAGGAAGCCGTTGAAGAGGCCGTCAAGACGCTCGCCGAGCAGGCCCTGGCCGGCACGGCGGTGATCTCGGACGACGCCATCAAAACGATCCAGGCGATCATCGCCGCGCTTGACAAGAAGCTGACCGAGCAGGTCAACCAGATCCTGCACCACTCCGACTTCCAGCAGCTGGAAGGGGCCTGGCGCGGGCTGTCGTACCTCGTCAACAACACCGAGACCGACGAGATGCTGAAGGTCCGCGTCTTCAACATCTCCAAGAAGGACCTCGGCAAGACGCTGAAGAAGTTCAAGGGCACCGCCTGGGACCAGAGCCCGCTCTTCAAGAAGATGTACGAAGAGGAATACGGCCAGTTCGGCGGCGAGCCTTTTGGCTGTCTGATCGGCGACTACCACTTCGATCACAGCCCGCCGGACGTGGAAATCCTGGGCGAGATCGCCAAGATTTCCGCCGCGGCCCACGCCCCGTTCATCACCGGCGCGGCCCCGACGCTGATGCAGATGGATTCCTGGCAGGAGCTGGGCGACCGCCGCGACCTGACCAAGATCTTCGGCACGCCGGAATACGCTCCCTGGCGGTCGCTGCGCGAATCGGACGACGCTCGCTACCTGGGCCTGGCGATGCCGCGGTTCCTGGCCCGCCTGCCCTACGGGTCGAAAACCGACCCCGTCTCGGAGTTCGACTTCGAGGAGGCGTGCACCGGCGCCGACCACACCAAGTACACCTGGTGCAACGCGGCCTACGCGATGGCCACGAACATCAACCGCTCGTTCAAGATGTACGGCTGGTGCTCGCGGATTCGCGGGATCGAGTCGGGAGGCGCGGTCGAAGGGCTCCCCTGCCACACTTTTCCGACCGACGACGGCGGCGTGGAGATGAAGTGCCCGACCGAGATCGCCATCGCCGACCGCCGCGAAGCGGAGCTGGCCAAGAACGGCTTCATGCCGCTGGTGCACAAGAAGAATTCCGACTTCGCGGCGTTCATCGGCGCCCAGTCGCTCCAGAAGCCGGCGGAGTACGACGATCCGGACGCCACCGCCAACGCCAACCTCTCGGCCCGCCTGCCCTACCTGTTCGCGACCTGCCGCTTCGCCCACTATCTGAAGTGCATCGTTCGCGACAAGATCGGCTCGTTCAAGGAACGGGACCAGATGCAGTCCTGGCTCAACAGTTGGATCGCCAACTATATCGAGCCGAACCCGGCGATGGCCACCGAAGAGGACAAGGCCCGCAAGCCCCTGGCCGCCGCCGAGGTGACCGTCGAAGAGATCGAGGGCAATCCCGGCTACTACACTTCCAAGATTTTCCTCCGCCCGCATTACCAGCTCGAAGGCCTGACCGTTTCGCTGCGGCTGGTCTCGAAGCTGCCCTCGGGCAAAGGCGGCTAACGACAAAACTCGAAGCACGAATTCGACTCAAGCGCCAGGCACGAAGTTCCAATGACGGCAGGCTGTTCTCTCGCTTAGAGCATTTTGCGTTCAGTCATTTGAATTGGTTTCGTGCTTCGAACTTCGGATTTCGTGCTTCTGCCTCCCGGCTGACTCCCCACACGAAAGGAAGACGGCATGATTCTGTTGCATTTGGACAAGTGCCCGGGCGATTCGAAGATCGCAGATCATACGAATTGGATAGCGTGCACCAGCGTCAGCTGGAACATCGAGCGGACGTTTTCGGAAAGCGCGAAGGCCGGCACGCTGGACGTGAACGTCGGCGTGGCCGACATCCCGCCGATCAGCGTCAATAAGACGCTCGACGTTGCTTCGACCTACCTGATGTCGGCCGGCATCGCCGGCGGGTCGCTCGGAAAGGAGGCCAAGCTGCACTTCCTGTTCGCCGACCAGGAAGGGAAGCAACACCTGTATTTGGAATTCATCCTGGCCAACCCGATTATCGCCAGTTGGAGCATCAGCGGCGACGAGGATGAGCGGCCTACCGAAGAATGCAGCATCTGGTACTGGGCGATTTGGATGCAGTATCACACCTGGGACGGCTCCACCAACAAGGCCGCCGGCAGCAAGGGCTGGGACCGTACGAAGAACAAGCCTTGGAACGGCAAGGACCCGGTTGGGGCTTGACGTGGCGATTGTCCAGGGCGAGTTGATCCAGACGGAGCGCATGAATGTCGGCTGACGAACTGCTCCGCGATGGCAAGCTCGACGAGGCCCTGGCTGCGCTCACCCAGCAGGTTCGGGCGAAGCCAGCTGACGCCAAGCTCCGCACGTTCTTGTTTCAATTGTTGTGCGTGCAGGGGCAGTGGGAGCGGGCGCTCAATCAGCTCAACGTCGCCGGCGAAATGGATGCCGGCACGCTGGCGATGGTCAACACCTATCGCGAGGCCCTGCGGTGCGAGCTCCTGCGGGCCGAAATCTTCGCCGGGAAGCGCTCGCCGCTCGTCTTCGGACAGCCGGCCGAGTGGGTGGCCCAGCTCATTCAGGCCCTGTCGCTCACCGCCGCCGGCAAGCATTCCGCGGCGGCCGAGCTGCGCGAGCGGGCGTTTGAAGCCGCGCCCGCTACAAGCGGCGTCATCGCCACCGCCCGCCCCGGCGCGAATGACTCGCGCGTTCCGCCCGTTGAAGCGACTTTCCAGTGGCTGGCCGACGCCGATTCGCGGTTGGGACCGGTGATCGAGGCGGTCTTCAGCGGCAAGTACTACTGGGTGCCGCTCGTCAACGTGCGGCGGATCGACGTCGAGCCGCCCAGCGACCTTCGCGACGTGGTCTGGATGCCGGCCCACTTCGTCTGGCCCAACGGCGGCGACACGGTCGCCCTCATTCCGACGCGCTACGCCGGCAGCGAGGCCAATGGCGATCCGCTGATTCGCCTGGCCCGCAAGTCGGATTGGAACGAAGCCGCGCCGGGCGTCTTTCTGGGACAGGGCCAGCGGATGCTGGCCACCGACGCCGGCGAGTATCCGCTCATGGATGTCCGGCAGATCCGGTTCGACGTGCCTCTGACCGACGGGCCCCTCGCTGCCGCCGGCGAAGGAGCCGCCGAAGAGCATGGCTGAACTGACCCCTTCCGAACGCCTGCAGCCGTCGCTGCTCGACCGGCTGACCGACGAAGAGCCGGCCAAAAACCAGGAGTCCCGCAACCGCCGCGTGCTCTCGGTCCAGCGGCTGCGGGAAAGCGTGCTCCGCGACGTGGCCTGGCTTTTGAACAGCGCCAGCCTGCCCGAGGACGACCTGGAAGCGAACTATCCCCACGTCGCCAAGTCGGTCGTGAACTATGGCCTGCCCGACCTGGCTGGCCTGACCGCCAGCGGCATCGACGTGGCCGAGCTGGAGCAGATCGTCAAGCAGGCCATCTGGGATTTCGAGCCCCGGATCATGCGGCACACGCTCAAGGTCCGGGCTCGCACCGACAGCGGCGACATGAGCCACAACGCCCTGGTCTTCGAGATCGAGGGCGAACTGTGGGCTCAGCCGATCCCGCTGGAATTGCTCCTCAAAACCGAAATCGACCTCGAAACGGGCGACATCGCGGTCACGGAAGTGACGCGCTGAAATCCCAAGAACCGAAGAACCAGAGAACCAAAGGGAGGAATTGACAAAGCACTCAGTTTCCTTTGGTATCTTGGTTCTTTGGTTCTTTGATTTTTGCCGCTCGCCAAGCGTATGGACCCGCGCTTACTGAAGTACTACAACCGCGAGCTCTCGCACTTGCGGGAGATGGGGGGCGAGTTCGCCGCCGAATTCCCCAAAATCGCCGGCCGACTCTCGCTCGACAGCATCGAATGCGCCGACCCGTACGTCGAGCGGCTGCTGGAGGGCTTTGCGTTCCTGGCGGCGAAGGTGCAGCTGAGGCTGGACTCGGAATTCCCGCGGTTCACGCACCACCTGTTCGAGATGGTCTATCCGCACTGCGTCCATCCGACGCCGTCGATGGCCGTGGTGCAGTTCAAGCCCGACCTCAAGGAAGGCTCGCTGGCCGAAGGCTTCGTCGTGCCGCGGGACACCCCGCTGAAAGGGCTACTGGGCAAAGGAGAAGCGACCGCCTGCGAGTATCGCACCGCCCACAAAGTGACGCTCTATCCGCTAGAGCTGATCGAGGCCCAGTACGTCAGCCGCGATTCGGCCGGAATGGAATTGCCCGACGTGCCGCGGCTGAAGGCGGCGATCCGCCTCCGCCTCCGCTCGACGGCCGGTTTGCCCCTGAACAAGCTCAAGCTCGACAAGTTGCCGCTGTTCATCCACGGCGCGGGCGAGCTTCCGGTGCGGGTCTATGAGCAAATCCTGGCCGGCTGCGTCGGCATCGCCGCGCGGCCGGTGCAGCGGCCAGCGCCGTGGCAGGTCGTCCTGCCGCCGACGAGCGTCCGCCGCCTGGGCTACGACGACCACGAGGCGCTGCTCCCTTATGGGCCGCGGTCGTTCCAGGGCTATCGCCTCTTGGCCGAATACTTCGCCTGCCCGCAGCGGTACCTGTTCGTCGAGCTGTCGGGCCTGTCCGCCGCGATCCAGAAGTCGAGCGAACAGACGATTGACGTAATCCTGCTTTTGGATCGCTACGAGCCGCAGCTGGAAGCCTACGTCGGCGCGGCCAACTTCGGCCTGTTCTGCTCGCCGGCGATCAACCTCTTTCCCAAGACGGCCGACCGCATCCACCTGACCGACCAGATGCACGAGCACCACGTCGTGCCCGACCGCACGCGGCCGATGGATTTCGAGGTCTATTCGGTGACCAGCGTCGTGGGCTACGGCACGAACCTCGACGAGGAGCAGCCGTTTTTGCCGTTCTACTCGGCCACCGACGCGACCGCGGCGGCCGGAGCACAGCGGGCGTATTACACGGTGCTGCGGACGCCGCGGGTCTTCTCGACGAACCAGAAGAAATTCGGCCCGCGGTCGAGCTACGTCGGCAGCGAGGTCTATCTGTCGCTTGTCGATTCGTCCGAATCGCCCTATTCGCACGACCTGCGGCAGCTGGCGGTGAGCGCGCTCTGCACCAACCGCGACTTGCCGCTGCACATGGCGGTCGGCAAATCGACGACCGACCTGACGCTGGAAAGCGGCGCTCCGGTCGACTCGATCCGCTGCCTGGCCGGACCGACCCGCCCGCGGGCCAGCCCGGTCTTCACGGACGGCGACTTCGTCTGGCGGCTGGTCAGCCACCTGACGCTCAACTACCTGTCGGTCGTCAGCGACAAGGATGGCCGCGGCGCGGCGGCGCTCCGCGACCTGCTCGCCCTGTACGGCGACGTCAACGACGCCCCGACCCGCAAGCAGATCGAAGGCGTCCGCAACGTCGCCTCGCAGACGATCACGCGGCGGATCCCGACCGCCGGGCCGATCACGTTCGGCCGCGGCCTGGAGATCGCCGTCACCTGCGACGAGGCGGCCTTCGAAGGCACGGGCATGTTCCTGCTCGGCTCGGTGCTGGAGCAGTTCTTCGCCCGCTATGCGTCGCTCAATTCATTCACGGAAACCGTACTCCACAGCGCCGGACGCGGCGAGGTAATGCGATGGCCGGCACGGATCGGGCGGCGGCAGATCGCCTGAAGCTCTTCGCCGAGCTGAGCGAGCGCCCCTACGACTTCAGTTTCTACCAGGCCCTGCGAAAGCTGGAGGCCGCGTTCCCCGAGCGGCCCCGCATCGGCCGCTCGCTCCGCCCGACCGACGATCCGGTGCGCTTTTGCCAGCAGCCCTCGCTAGCCTTCGCCCCCGCCTCGGTCGCGGCGTTCCAAAGCGGCCAGGGCGATCTGCCGACCCGGCTGACGGTCTGGTTCGGCGGCCTCCTGGGTGCAAACGGCCCGCTGCCTCTGCACCTGACGGAATACGCCCGCGACCGCACGCGCAACGGCAACGATTGGACGTTCGTGCGGTTTCTCGACCTGTTCCATCACCGAATGCTGTCGCTGTTCTACCGCATCTGGGCCGATGCCCAGCCCACGGTGCAGTTCGACCGGCCTGCCAGTGACCGGTTCGCGGCCTACGTCGGCTCGCTGGCCGGCGTCGGCATGCCGAGCCTGCACAACCGCGACGCAATGCCCGACCTGGCCAAGCTCTCGTTCGCCGGGCGCTTCGTCTGCCAGTCGCGGCACGCCGAAGGCCTGCAGGCGATCCTGGGGCATTTTTTCCAGCTGCCGATGCGGATCGCCGAATTCGTCGGCCAGTGGCTGCCGCTGCCGCCTGACTGCCGCTGCGAGCTGCGCGAGGCTGGAGGCATGGCCCAGCTTGGCTTCTCCGCCACCATCGGCGACCGCGTCTGGGACTGCCAGACGAAATTCCGCGTCCTGGCCGGCCCCATGGGTTTTGCCGACTATCAGCGGCTCTTGCCCGGCGGCGAAAGCCTCGAGCGGCTGATCGCTGTGGTCAAGAATTACACCGGCCTGGAGCTCGACTGGGACCTGCACCTCCTCCTCAAGCGGCGCGAAATCCCTCAAACTCAACTCGGCAACCTCGGCCAGCTCGGCTGGACTACCTGGCTCGTCAGCCAGCCGCCGAAAGCCGACGCGGACGATTTGATTCTGACGCCGCAAGCCGCTTAGCAAATCTGAAATCCCAAATCTGAAATCGGAGCGCTAAACCGCGTTCCATTCCCGGAGATCCTGAAATGGCGGAAATTAGCCGCGTCGCCTTGTTCGGCAAGCTCAACAGCCTGGGTTACCGGGCGATTGAGGCGGCGACCGTGTTTTGCAAGATGCGGGGCAACCCCTACGTCGAGCTGGTGCACTGGTTCCATCAGATCCTCCAGCTCCAGGACAGCGACCTGCACAAGATCATCAAGCACTTTCAGCTCGACGCGGCCCGGCTGGTCAAGGATTTGACCGAGAACCTCGACAAGCTGCCGCGGGGGGCGTCGTCGATCACCGACCTCTCGTCGCACCTGGAAGAGGCGGTCGAGCGGGGCTGGGTCTACGGCTCGCTCGTGTTCAAAGACTCGCAAGTCCGCACCGGTTACCTGGTGATCGGCATCCTCAAGACCCGCGGCCTGACCAACGCGCTGCTCGGGATCAGCAAGGAGTTCGCCAAGGTCAACGCCGACGCGCTGCTGGACAAGTTCGGCGAAGCTTGCGGCGGCTCGCCGGAGGACGCGCTGCGGGCGAATGACGGCAGCAACCTGGGCGGGGCGACACCGGGCGAAGCCAGCGGCGCGATGGCGCCGGCCCAGATGGGCAAGCAGGAGGCCCTCAAGCAGTTCACGATCGACTGGACCGATCGGGCCAAGAAAGGCGAGCTCGATCCGATCGTCGGCCGCGACGACGAAAT
>DASRJB010000753.1:0-2596 GCA_035649715.1 Pirellulaceae bacterium | reverse complement strand
ACAATACGGCGTGGAGTACGCCGAGGCGTTCCACTACATCGACAGCCGGCCGCCGCGGCGCTCGGCGGTGGAGACGTATATCGACGATCACGCCGTGCCGCTGAAGTAGCGCACGGCGCGGCAAGAAACGAACAGCGGCCTGATCGGGAAGGTCCCGGCCAGGCCGCTTGATTGTCGTAGCCTTAAGCCAAACCAGTCCTAGCGGACCAGGCTGGTGGTGGCGTGAACGACCCGACGTTGAGTCGGAATGAAGGCCGAGGGATCGACCACCGGAGCCGGCGGCATCGGGACCGCGTCAGCAGCGGGACCGCCAACCTTCACCGGGCCGCCGTCGCAGCCGCAAGCGGGGGCCGGAGCGGCAGCCGCACAGGTCGGGGCAGCGACGCCGCAGCCCACGCCCTTGCCGCAGCCGTTGTCGCAGCCGCAGCCGCAGCCATGGCCGGAGAACATCCGGTCCAGGAAGCAGCCGCGCTTGCAGCAGCTGTTGCAGCCCTTGTCGCAGCCGCAACCGTTGTGGTGGCCGCAACCCTTATCGCAACCGCAGCTGTTGCAACCCTTGTTGCAGCCGCAGCCGTTGTGGTGGCCGCAGCCCTTGTCGCAGCCGCAACCGCAGCGATTGCGGTGATGGCCGCAGCGGCCGCAGCGATCGCAGCCGTTGTCGCAGCCGCAAGCGGCCTTGCCGTCAACGCCGCAAGCGGGGGCGGCAGCCGCACAGGTGGGAGCGGCAGCAACGCCGCAGGTCGGAGCGGCCACGCCGCAGCCCGGGGCGGCCACGCCGCAGCCGACGCCCTTGCCGCAACCATTGTCACAGCCGCAACCGCAGCGGTTGTGGTGGCCGTGGCAGCGCGACTTGCAGCACGAGCTGGAGCAGCAGCTCGTGTCGCAGCCGCATCCGCTGTAGCCGAGCATGCGGTCGAGCAGCTCGAAGCTGAAACCTTGGGTACAAACGGCGAAGCCGAGTACCAACGATCCGAGAAGCGAGGTCCGATTCATTGAGCGACGTCTCCTAAACGATGGAACCATCGAACTGGCATGTCCCGGTCCGGCCGGACACGTGAATTCGTCGGTGGCGCGCGAGTCGCAGCCGACGAGGCCACGTTGGACCGATCCCGCCGGCAGTCCCATTGCCGTCGGAATCTTGCGGGGTGTGCGAGTACGGGTAGGCCAGGTGTGCGGGAAGGCGGGGTCGTTGTCCCACACGGAAGGCGGTGGCGAGCACCAGAACCGGTTCGAGCCGATTGCTCAGCCCGAATTTGTCCGCTCCGGTTCACCTGACTCTTGCCGGCCAGGCCATCATGGCGCGGCCGCGAGAGTCCAGCGACAACTACCGTATCGGAGCGCCCGCGCAGAGGGCTTGAAACTGACGCAAATAATTTTCAGGCATCGGTTTAGGACGACAGTCGCGCAAAGATTGCCGCCGCCGGAAGCTGTGGCGCTCGTGCCGGTGATGCGGCAGCAGACCCGTGTTGGACCCACGCAAAGTCACTGCCAGGCCGCAGGGTTTCACACTCCAGCCCCTTACGTCCCATCGGTCTCATTGGTCCCATTGCTCGTCAAACCTTGACATGCCCGCCGCGCCGGTCGATACAATCAACGATGGTCGATCCCTGAGGGCCCGCCCATGCTCTCGATTTACGATCCGCTGCCGGTACGCGATTGCCAGGGCCTGCGGCGGCGCGAGTTCCTGCGGGCCGGGGCGCTCGGCCTCTTCGGGACGACGCTGGCGGGCCTGGCCGGACGAGCGGCCTATGCGGCCGACGGCCTCCGCGACTATGCCACGGGCAAGTCCGTCGTATTGCTCTTCCTGGGCGGCGGGCCGTCGCACATCGAGCTGTTCGATCCCAAGCTGACCGCCCCGGCCGAGATTCGCAGCATCACGGGCGAAGTGCCAACGGTGCATCCGGGCATCACCTTCGGCGGCACTTTTCCGCAGCTGGCAAAACTGGCGAAGAAGTTCTCGATCGTCCGCTCGTTTCAGTCGCTGAATTCGGGCCACGAGTATCACGCCGTCACCACGGCCAATAACCCGACCAAGGCGGTGGCCGGGGCGCTTTATACGCGCGTTGCCGGGATGAACCATCCGCGGACCGGCGCGCCGCGGCATACGCTCGTCCTGCCCGAAGCCGTCGCTCCGCCGGGTTTCAAGATCGGCACGAATTTCGAGACCGGGCACCTGCCGGGCCTGACGCAGACCGGCTCGCTGGGGCCGAACTATCAGGCCTTCAATCCCAGCGGCGGCGGCCAGCTCCGCGAGAACATGCAGCTCGCCATCCCCGCCGAACGGCTGACCGACCGGCGGGCCGTGCTGTCGAGCCTCGACCGCCTGCGGCGGCAAGTCGATGCCAGCGGCAAGATCGAGGGGCTCGACAAGCTCCAGCAGCAGGCCTACGAAGTGATCACCGGCGGCGTGGCCGACGCCTTCGACCTTTCAAAGGAAGACCCGCGAACCGTGGCCCGCTACGACACCAGCCACTGCTTCCAGAGCGAAGACGCCCAGAAATTCGGCGACATGCGCCGCTCGACCAACCTGCTCGGCCGGCAAATGCTCCTCGCCCGCCGACTGATCGAGTCGGGCTGCGGCTTCGTCACCGTTTCC
>DASRJB010000752.1:0-4779 GCA_035649715.1 Pirellulaceae bacterium | reverse complement strand
TTGAATAATTATTTAATAACTCGCAACGAGTCGAATTGGTTCGCGAAGTGTCGAGTGATTTCGAGTCAGTGCACCTGACCTGCTTCCCATGCCGCAGGTGCTCTCCTTCCTCCCGGAAGGCCGGCTGGCCTCCTGGGGCGGCGCTGGCGGCTCGCTGGTCATCGCCGACGCGGATCGCCGACTGACCTTCGCCTACGTGATGAACTTGATGAGGCCGGACCTGGTCGGGCCCGTCGCGGAGGCGCTGGTCAAGCGTCTGCACGACATCATGAACAGCTGAGAACGGAAACTCTCGCAGGGCGCCGGCGGCCCGTGCAGCGTTGGATCGGGGGCCCAACAGCAAAGCGACAAAAGCATGGGAGAGCATGAAAGAGCATCGGTTCGCAATCAGATGCTAGACGTTGCACGACTCACCAGTGTGCGGCGACCGGCTTTCGAGTGAGCGAACCTTTATCGAGCCTCACGACGTCCGTAGAAGCCCGCTACGTGCTTCGTCAAGGCAAGTTCGGCCCCTTTTAGTCGATGGACGGCCAAACGCTGCAGCGGAGCTTGTAGGCATCCAGGAGACAGCGCGCTATAGTCTGTCATAAATGGCCGCGGGCATCCCAGGTGGCGCGTGTAAGAGAGCAACTGCAAATTCCGCGAGCCCGGCGGGCGATCATGCTCAGCCCGTCCGAAGATGCTGACAGTCTGCGCCACGATCGCCAGTCTACGCCACTGATGCACTCTGGCGCACTCTGCTAGGTGTTGGCGTACACTGACACCTTCGGCACCCTTTACCCGCCAGTGCGCCCCGAAACCAGCGCCACGATCCGGGCTCGGATTTCATCGGGCAGTGTCCGCCAAGCCGCGACGACGACTGCCAAATCAGGATCGACTGAGGACGTTTCGGGCAAAACTGCTTCGGATTCTGCTTCGCCTGACTTTGCTGCCTCGCCGGAAGTGCAGTCTCCGCTTGCGCTTGGAACGGACTCCATTAGGCCCTTACCGCCCATTGATTCCCATTTCGCCAGGCTGACCTTCGCGTCGCACGAGCCGATCGCCGATTGGTGCCAGGTTCTGCGGACGCCTGCTGCTTTGGAAACTGCTTCGCCTTCGACCGCAGCCTTAGACTACTGCGACAGCGGGCGCTGCGAGGCACCACCGCAAGTTCTGTTTCCACAGCTGGCGACGATCGTACAGCGCTACATCGACGAAAGGTGCGGCGGGTCGCGCCGGCCGGGGCTCCTCGCGTGTCGGACCGAAGCGCCGCGGTGACACTGCAGTCATCGCGCTAGTCTTCCAAGTGACCACGTTCGCGAAGCATCTGCCGCAAGCGGGACCAGCGCATGCGGATGAACGCCGGCTCGCGGCCCAAGAGTGCGGCGGACTCGGTGGAACTGAACCCACTGAGCTTGAGCCTGACCAATTGCTGGTCGAGGTCATTTAGCTGTGCGAGGCAGCGTTCGAGGAGGTCGTTGGCAGTCGCGATTTCGGAGGGAGCCGACTCGTCGCTCGCAATCGTCTCCAATGGAGCGGCTGTGGCGGGGTCCGCGGCCCCGCTGCCAGCCAGCGGAAAGCGCCTTAGTTTGCGCCAGTGCCGGGCCACTTTGCGCTGGACCATGACCACGGCTAATCCGACCAGCTGTTGCGGGGTAGCGAACTCAAAGCGTCCGATCTTCAGCCCCGTCAGCAGGCTGCGATGCACCGACTGCATTACATCCATGGAATCCAGCGCACCGCGCATGCTCGGGCTCAGCCGGCTGCGAACCGAACGCAGCACTGCCCGCTCGTACCGCGCTACCAGCTCGGCGGCGGCAACGTCGTCGCCGCCGCGCACGCGGGCGAGCAGATTCACGAAGTCATCGTCCGGCTGTGAGAAGGCGGAGTTGTCGGCATTCAATTGCAACTCGTCCTGCTGAGGAGTATCGTTCAAGCACAGTCTAGTCGCGAGGCTTCGCTCGCCGCAATGTTCACGCCGCACGATAGCGTCCGTGCTTCCGTCGCCGAACCGAACACGGTGGGCCCGGAGGCGATGTTGCGGGAGGCTTGCGACGACCTGGAGGAGCGGATTCGGCGGGGAGAAGCGGCCCGAGCGGAGGAGTATCTCGCCCGGCACCCGGCGCTGGCCGCCGACGCCGAACTGGCGCTCGACTTGATCTACGTCGAGTATGCCGCGCGGCAGCACAGGGACGAGCCGAAGCTGCGCGAGGAACTGCTGGCGCGGTTTCCCCATTGGCAGGCTCAGCTGCAGCGCCAATTCCAGCTCGATGAGCTGATGGATGAGCCGTCCACGCAGTGCGAGAGCGACGACGGCCAGACCGGCCAGCTGCCAGCGTCCGAGCAAGCTGGCGCCGCAGCTCGCCGGTTTCGCACACTAGGATTGCTCGCCAAGGGCGGCATCGGGCAGGTGCTGCGGGCCGTCGATACGGAACTGAACCGCGAAGTCGCCGTCAAGGAGTTGCAGCCGGCGCACGCCGACAACAGCGAGGTCCGCGAACGATTCCTGCGGGAAGCGGAGATCACCGGCCAGCTCGAGCACCCGGGCATCGTGCCCGTGTACGGGTTGGGAAGCGATTGCCAGGGGCGGCCGTTCTATGCCATGCGCCTGGTGCAAGGGCAGAGTTTTCAGGAGGCGATGGAGGAGTTTCATCGGCGGGCCGGCAGCCCGCGGCCCTTGCTGGGCGTGGAGTTCCAGAAGCTCCTGCGGCGGTTTCTGCACGTTTGCGAAACCGTGGCCTTTGCGCACAGCCGCGGGATCATTCACCGCGACCTCAAGCCGGCGAACATCCTGCTAGGTCCCTATGGCGAGACGCTCGTCGTGGATTGGGGCCTGGCTCAGGCGACGGGCGCCAGCGAGCAATTCGCAACCAGCGGCCAGCGCGCGGAGGCTGCTGCGGCTGACTCGCTGACGACCCCTGCGGCCCACTGGTCGAGCGCGCTCACGCAGATCAGCGGTGAATTGATCGGCACGCCGGCGTTCATGTGCCCAGAACAGGCGGCGGGGGCCGCCCACGATGTTGGGCCGGCCGGCGACGTGTACAGCCTCGGAGCGACGCTCTACATGCTGCTCACCGGCCATCCGCCGTTCGTCGGTGCGGACGTGAGCGAAACCTTGAACCGCGTCAGCGCCGGCCGTTTTGCGCGGCCACGCGAAATCAGTCGAGCCATCCCGCGGGCGCTGGAAGCGGTCTGCCTGAAAGCCATGGCGCGGCGGCCCGCGGACCGTTACGCGTCGCCGCGCGAGCTGGCGGATGATCTGGAACATTGGCTGGCCGACGAGCCGGTGACGGCGGCGCGGGAGTGGCTCGTCGCCCGGCTCGCCCGCTGGGGGCGGCGGCGGCGGAGCTACGTCGTCGCCGGCTCGCTGGCACTCGTGCTGATCACGGTCGTGGCCGTGACGGCTGCGTTTCGCATTGACGGCGAGCGACGGCGGGCGGACCGCGCACGCGGCGAAGCCGATCGGCAACGCAGCGAGGCCGATCGGCAGCGGATCGTGGCGAATCGTCGCGCCGCCGGGCTCGCCTTCGCCCGGGGATTTACGCTGGTCGAGAATGAGGAAAACGGTGTGGGCATGCTCTGGCTCTCGCGGGCCTTGCAGTACGCGCCGGCCGATGACGCGGCGCTCCGGCGCGCGATCCTCACGAACTTGAGCGCCGCCCGACAGCACCTGGTGCGTCGCCGCGTAGCCTTCCATCACCCCGCCAACATCTGGAAGCTGGCCTTCAGCCCGGACGGGGCGACCTGCCTGACAGTCGATCGCGACGGCACGGCGCGTGTGTGGGACGCGGACAGCGGCGCCCTGAAGGCTGCTCACCCTTTGGGCAGCATCGCTCTGTTCGCGGTGGCGATCCGGGGCGATGGCACGCCGCTCGTCGCGGTGGTGGAGGGCCACAGCCTGGCCGTGAAGTCCCTGCCCGCGGCCCCCGGCGACTCGACCGCGGCCGACGTGGTCTTGGCCCATCCGGACAATCTGCTACTCGCGGCGTTCAGCCCCGACGGCTCGCAGATCTGCACCGTCACCGGCCCCCCCAGCGGTCCGCAGCCGGCCAGCATCCGAATCTGGCACACCGCAGACGGCCAGCAGCTCACACAATTTGCCGGGCCAACCGCGGTCGAGAGCGTCGCGTTTCAACCGCAAGGACCGGCGGTGGCGACGCTCTCCAGGGATGGGCTGGTGCGGCTGTGGAATGCCAGCGATGGCGGCAGGCTGGGAAATCCGCTCCAAGTGGCCGGAACCAGCGTGATGCGGATGGACTTTACACCCGACGGAAGCCGGCTCCTGCTGGGCGGGCGGGATGGCTCGCTGACCTGCTGGAATGTGGGCAGCCGCAGGCGAATGTTCTCGCTGCCGACCGATCGCCGTGGCGAATTTGCGGGCCTGGCCTGTGCGTCGGATGGCCAGACGGTGGTGGCGTCATCGGCCGACGGGACGGCCCGCGCCTGGCACATGCAGGATCAGCGCACGCTGGGCGATTTGATTCACCTGGACCGGCACGCCGGGATTCTGGCGTTTCGTCCGGGGACCAGGCAGATCCTGCTCGCTGCCGAGCCCCGCTCGGCCGTGCTGTGGGACATCCCGGCCAAGACGCGAGCGGCGCCCCGGCTTGGTCAAGGGCCCGTTCAGACGGTCGCGTTCAGCCCGGATGGATCCACGGCCGCCACGGGCACCCGGAACGGAATCGCTCACCTGTACGACGCCGTGACCGGACGCCCCCTCGGCGCGGCCATGCAGCACGCGGGCACCATTCAGCATGTGTCGTTTCGGCGGGACTCCGCCGTGCTTGTGACCGCGAGCAA
>DASRJB010000751.1:0-4094 GCA_035649715.1 Pirellulaceae bacterium | reverse complement strand
TGCGTCGAAATATGCAGTTGGAGGAATTCCGCGATTATGCATGCAGCGCGGCCGGTGCCTCAGCGGAGCGTGCTCCCAGTCGGAGCCTGGAACCAGGGCCGCGGCCTACCGCACTGCACAGGTCCCGCCCGGCAGTCGGGACCTACAGGCGCGCATAATGCGCATAATGGACTGCCGGCGGATTTCGACGTAACTTATTGCGGCGATTGGAGTTGCGATCTGAACTGCCGTCCGGGAAAAACTTGGCAATATGCGCGCATCGTGGCGGTTCATTACCTGGAGCCGTGCAGCGAGGCAGAGGCCGCGGCGGACTCCTGGCGCCCCAGGATCAAAGCATGCTGGGTGAGGGATTGTGGACGACTTGCTGTGGGTCCTCGTCGGTCAGCGGGAGCGGTGACTCTTCCCAGCTCTGGTAGCTGGCGAGCGCGCTGCCCTGTTCGAACTTCCCGGCTTGCGGGCCCGTTTCAGCCAGGGTGGCCCAGCGAACGTAAGCTCGCAACTGCTGCTGGGAGTCGAACGTGGCAACCAGGCGTCGCCGGACGCCTGACTTCTGCCCGTACAGGTAATGCATGACGCGTCCTCCACCCGCAGGTGTCAACTACAGCGCTTCGCACTCTTCTGCGTCGTTGCGAGGCGGCCACGTCCTCGATGATCACCGCCAGTTCGCCCTCCGGCCAACAACTGTCACCGAATCATCGGCTGCTGCGCCGGAGCAGGGACAACCGCTAGCGAGAAAATGAGCTAGCAAATTATAGCGAGTTGCCGCGATCTCCCTAAATTGCGGGATCTCGCTCTAGGTGCAATATCTCGCTTACACGATAATCGTTCTTGGCTACCTGTCGGACTACCTGGCGGTCCTCGCCGACGGCGCGGCGGCGACCGCCGCCCAGATGAAGGCGGAAAACGACCAGTTCCAGCAGGCGGCGCTCGAATTCTCCCAGATCGACTGGGACCGACTGAGGCAGTAATTAACCGAGTCAGGGAGGACGCGGGTGCTACTCTACACGCGAGCGCTCGAAGCGTTTCCGGGGCTGAAGCAACGCCTCTTCCGGCTGGTCTACCAGTACCTCGGCCGCTACGAATACGACGACTGGACGTTCATGAACTACGGCTACAACACTCCCTTGCGGAGTGGCGAGGCGCTGCAGCTCTTGGCGGAGGATGAGCCGGATCGCAATTGCATCCAGTTGTACGAGTGCGTCACGGCCGGCGCCCAGCTCAAGGGCCGCTCGCTCCTGGAGATTGGGTGCGGCCGAGGCGGCGGCTTATCGTACTTGCACCGCTACCGCGGGCCGCGGATGAGCCGTGGTCTGGATATCGCGCCGCGGGCGGTGGCGGTTTGCCGTGCGCGGCACGTCCATCCAGGCGTCGGCGACTTACGGTTTCGAGTCGGCGACGCGCTGGCCACCGATTTCGATGACGGCGCGTTCGACGTCGTCGTGAACGTCGAGTCGTCGCACTGCTATCCGTCGCGCTTCGACTTCTTCCTGGAAGTCCGTCGCGTGCTGAAACCCGGCGGGACGTTCTGCTACGCCGACCTGCACGAGAAAGAGGCGGCAGCGGGCATTGAATCGGCCCTCGAGGGCGCCGGCTTCGCGGTTACGCAGCGCGAGGATCTCACGCCCGGCGTGCTGCGGTCAATGGCCGCCGATGATTCTCGCAAGCGTGAGATGATCCTGGCCCGAGCTCCCTGGGTTTTGCGGCGCGCGTTTAACTCTTTTGCCGGCGTAGTCGGTTCAAGGACTCATCGCAGTTTTGTCGTCGGCGCGCGACAGTACACGCGGTGGCTACTGAGCAAAGTATAGGACATGTCACAACTCTGGCTTCCCTCGGCTCAAATGCCTCGCATGAGCTCACAGACGTTGGCGCCATGATTAGAGAACGCGCGCGGGTGGGGAGGCCCTGTTCAGGATCTACTCATCATCGGACGGCGGGAATCTGCGCACATACTTCGACCGGCCGGCCTCCAGCGAGACGTTTCAGTTCCGCACCTGCGCCTTGTACGACGTGCGGTTTGATTTAGGATTCAGGCACCGCCGCTGCGTTGTCGGCGCCTGGAACCGATCTGGGCGCAGACGTTGGCTGATGACGCTGATCAGCTCACCGACTGACATGAATCGATTTGCCCTTGGCTTGTTCGTCGTCGTTCTGACTTTGGCGCGCGCCTCAGCCGCACCGCCCAACATCGTCCTGCTGATGGGCGACGATCACGGCTGGGAGGAGACCGGCTATCACGGGCATCCGCACGTGAAAACGCCCGAGCTCGACAAGATGGCGGCCGCGGGGCTGCGGATGGATCGGTTCTACGCCGCCCATCCGAATTGCTCGCCGACTCGCGGCAGCTTCCTGACCGGGCGGCATCCCAACCGTTACGGCACGTTTGCTCCGGGCTGGTCCTTCCGGCCCGAGGAGATCACGATCGCCCAGATCCTGCGGCCGGCCGGCTACCGCTGCGGACATTTTGGCAAGTGGCACGTCGGCCCGGTGAAAGCCGCCTCGCCGGTCTGCCCCGGAGCGATGGGCTTTCACGAGTGGCTCTCACACGACAACTTTTTCGAGCTCAATCCCTCCCTGTCGCGCAACGGCGGCCCGCCCGAGGTGATCGCGGGCGAAAGCTCCGAGATTCTCGTCCGCGAGGCAATCCGCTTCATCGACGGCGTCCGCGCCGAGAGCAAGCCGTTCTTCACCATCGTCTGGTTCGGCTCGCCGCACGAGCCCTACAGCGGCTTGCCCGCCGATCTGGCTCTCTACGACGACTTGCCGGCAAAGTACGCCGAGAAGAAGGTCCGCCTGACCTCGAACGAAACGGGCGGCCAGGTGACGCGGCCGCAGGGCGAGGTGCTCCGCGAACGTTATGCCGAAATCACCGCGATGGACCGGGCGATCGGCACGCTCCGCAAGCATCTGGCCGCTACCGGCCTGCGCGAGAACACGCTGCTCTTCTACTGCGGCGACAACGGCACTTCTGCCGATGCTTCGCTCGCCTCGCCGCACCGCGGCGTGAAGGGGCAGGTCTATGAAGGCGGCGTGCTTGTGCCGGGCATCATCGAGTGGCCGGCCCGCATTCCGCAGCCGCGAACGACGCTGGTGCGGGCCTGCACGGTCGATCTCCTCCCCACACTGTGCGGCCTCGCTCAGCAGCCGCTGCCAAAGCGTCCCTTGGACGGCATCGACCTCGCGCCGCTGCTCGACGGGAAGCTAACGGAGCGACCTGGCCCGCTCCGTTTCTGGGCCTACAACACGTCGCATTTGACCAGCCAAAAGCCGCGGCCCTACATCGATCCCGTTCTGCAGCAAGGCACTACGCCGCTGGCCAAGTTCGCGGGCGGCAAAGCGACGCGCGATTTCCAGAATTTTCGGCAGCCGCCGCTCACGGACGCCGATTACCTCGGCCCGCGGGGCATCATCGACGGCCGCTTCAAGCTGGTGATTCACGAGCCGCGAATGGGCGAAGCGAAGCTGGAGCTGTTCGACCTGGACGCCGATCCGGCTGAGAAGACCGACCTCGTCCCCAAACAGCCGCTCGTCGCTTCGAGGCTGCAGGAGCAGCTCCGGCAGTGGCAGCAATCGGTGCTGAGCAGCCTGTCAGGAGCCGATTACGACTAACGAATCGAACTACGGGCGTAAGATCAGGCCGTTGATGGCTGCGTTTTCAACCATTTTTCGGTTTTCTCGCTCCTGGCGGTCTAAAATCGGCGACGGTCTGCATTTAATCCTCTATGGGTTTTGCAATGACCGCGGACGACACGGGAGAAGCGCTCCTCAAACAGGCCTTGGCCGGTGATATCCCGGCCCTCGCGGCCCTCTTCAGCCAGCATCGCGACCGGCTCAAGCGGATGGTCAAGCTGCGGCTGGATCGCCGACTGCAGGGGCGGGTCGATGCGTCCGACGTGCTCCAGGAGGCGTATTTGGATCTGGCCCAGCGGCTGCCGGAATATGGCCGCGAGCCTAAGTTTCCGCTGTACTTGTGGATGCGATTGGTGACGGGCCAGCGGCTGGCGCAAGTGCATCGCAAGCACCTGGGGGCGGCGATGCGGAATGCCGAACTGGAAGTTTCGATCTACCAGAAGGCCCTGCCGCAGGCCAGCACCGAG
>DASRJB010000750.1:0-7059 GCA_035649715.1 Pirellulaceae bacterium | reverse complement strand
GATCAGCCAGCGCGATGGGCTAGAGATCTCCGCGGCGGCCCTCCGTTGTCCGAGTTCCGTGACCGCATCCCCGCTCGCCGCCGGCCAATCGCACGCGCTGGAACCGCTCCCGCGGAGCGAGCCCTCGCTCTCTCTCCCTCTGGGAGCGGGCCGGGGTGAGGGTCTATCCGAGGCCATCCCCTTCACCGCCGTCCGCCTCGAGTGCTGGCGCGGGCGGTTCGACGCCGCGACCGACTTGCTCAGCGCCGAGCGGCTGCTGAGCGTTACCGTGACGCGCGAGGAGGCCCGGCCATGAACGTCGTTCGGCGCCCGGCCTTTGCACAAACCATCGAACGAGCTCTCCGCAGCTTCGACGTTGAGCCGATCCGCGTCCTGCCGCTGCTCACGGTCGTGCTGCTGCTCACCAGCGCGCCGGCGCAGTGGTACCTGGTCGGTCCGCTGGTCGCGCTCTTTGCCCTGGGCGTCGTCTATCGCCGCTGGCTGGCGCGGCCCGCATTCTGGTACGTCGTGGCGACGCTCCTGGGCACGACCGTCTATCTCAACTGGGAATCTTCCGACAACCACAAATACCTGTTCGTCTATTGGTGCCTGGCCCTGACGAGCGCCCTCTCGCTGCCCCGCGAGCAGCAAGCGCCGGCGCTGGCTCAGAGCAGCCGCTGGCTGATCGGCCTGTGCATGCTGCTGGCAGTGCTGTGGAAAGTCTCGACGCCCGAGTATTGCTCGGGCTCCTTCTTCCACTACACGCTCCTGGCCGACGACCGCTTCGCCCAGTTCACCAGCCTGGCCGCCGGCGTGCCGCTCGATCAGCTCCGCGACAACGCGAAGCTCGTGGACTTGCTGC
The DNA here is from genome assembly GCA_035649715.1 of Pirellulaceae bacterium. GTDB lineage: Bacteria > Planctomycetota > Planctomycetia > Pirellulales > Pirellulaceae > CAYLLN01. The sequence continues at coordinate 6,218 of DASRJB010000750.1, read as the reverse complement.
GCGAGGGCCATTTGACCGCTGGAACGTCCATCGCCAGCGTCGTGCTAGCCAGCTCGCCCGCGGTCAACCTGCTCGCGCTAGCGATGACCTGGTGGACCGTCGCCATCGAAGGCCTCCTGGCAGTGCTGTACCTGGCACCCAATGGCCGCCGCCTGGCCGCCAGCCGCAACCTGCTGCTCGTCCTCTTTGCGGCCACGACTTACTTAATCGCCCCAGTCCGCGGCTTCGGCTGGATGCTGATGCTGCTGGGCCTGGCCCAATGCGAGGACCGCGACCGCATCTTCCGGCCGCTGTTCCTGGCGGCGCTCGTGCTGATCCAGATCTACACGCTCCCCTTTGCCACCGTGGTCCAGCGGCTGACGCAGTAGGGACACGTCAACCTGGGCAAACTGCCCCGACAATGCGATTTCCGGGAAAATTACCGGTTATGACGAAAGTACTGATTTTGACCGTTATTCCGCGCCGATAGGTGTAGTCGAGCGAAAAAAGGCGCTGCGGTCGGCTCGTATTCCCCCCGCTGCCAGCGGCGGGAGGCGCTAACGGTCGCTACTGCCTGGCGAACCAACTTTGGAGCCGCGGAGACTGTCCGATGATTAAGCGTTGGGCGTGGATGCTGCCCGTGCTGTCGTCCGTTGCGACCTTCGTCGCCGCGCCGGCTCGGGCGCAGGACTATCCAGCCGATCCGGCGGCCATGGCGGCCATGCAGGCGCAGTATCAGGCGTATATGGCCCAGGCTCAGTACGCCGCGCAGGCCCAATACGCAGCTCCGTACGGCTATCCGCCCGGCATGATTCCGGCGGGCTATATGCAGGATCCAACGGCGGCCCCGATGCCCGGCGGTGCGCCCGGTCCAATGCCCGACGTCTACGGCTCGTACGGGTCGATGCCGATGGACTATGGCGGGCAAATGGACGGCGGCTTCGCGATGGGCGGCTGCTCCTTCTGCGGCGGCGCCGGATGCCAGGCCTGCGCCGGCTGCGGCGGTGGACATCACGGCGACCACGGCCTCTTGGGCGATGTGTTCGGCTGCGTCGGGCCCTATCCCGACGGTGGCTGCGGCGCGGTGCGGTGGTTCGACTTCGCCGTGGACTTTATGTACCTGCGGCGCGACGATCCGGGCCGCAACGTGGACCTGACCTCGCAAGGCATCAACGGTCCGATCGTCCTACGAACGGGCCAGCTCGATCTGGAAGAAGCCGCGGGCTTCCGCTTCATTGGCTGCATGCAGGTCGGCCCCGGCGGCAACGTGGAATTCGTCTATTTCGGCCAGTTTCACTGGGACGACGGCGCGTTCGTCCGCCGCTCCGGCTTCAACGATCTGTTCTCGGTCTTCAGCCAGTTCGGCGACGTGCCCTTCAACGGCTTCGCCGAGACCGACCGCTCTGACTTCCAGCGGATCGACTACACGTCGGAATTCGACAGCTTTGAAATCAACTTCCGGCAGCGGTGGATGGCCCCCAACTGCCGCTATCAGGGCTCGTGGGTCTGCGGCGTCAGGCACTTCATCCTGGACGAGAAGTTCCGGCTGTTCACCAGCTCGTCGGTCAACGGCATCAACGGCGATCCGCTCAATCCGGCCCAAGCCCGCTTCGACGTCGATACGACCAACAACCTGACGGGCTTTCAGCTCGGCGGCGACATGTGGATTTGCGTGTTGCCCGGGCTGCGTCTGGGCGGCGAGATAAAGGCGGGCGTGTACGGCAACCACATGAACGCCAACACGACCATCGGCGTGAACAACGGCAACATCCCGACGTTCACCGAGCGGGTCTCGATCAACGACGTGGCGTTCATCGGCCAGGCCGACCTGACCGCGACGTACCGGATCAACTATAACTGGACCGCCCGCATCGGCTATCAGTTCCTGTTCGTCGATGGCGTGGCCCTGGCGGGCGAGAACTTCAACACGCTGCCGCCGGCCCTGTTCGTTCCGCCGCCCGGCGCGACCCGCGTCCCGACGATCAACGACAACGGCAACGTCTTCTACCACGGCTGGACCGCCGGCTTGGAATTCATGTGGTAGCAGAGTGCCGGCTAGCCCCGGCCTCCAGGGCCGGCTGCATTGGGAAGCGGCGCTGCCACAGCACCCGTTAGCGGGCAACGTGGCAGGTGGGCAGCGCGCGGGCCAGGTCGGCGACGCCGTCGCTGGTGACCTGGGTGGCGGTGAGATAGAGGACTTGCAAGTTCTTGAGCTTCTTCAGGGGCTCCAGGCCGGCATCCGTAATCTCGGTGTTTGACAGCCACAAAATCCGCAGCTTCGTCAGACCTGCCAGCGACTCAAGCTGTTCGTCGGTGATGTTCGTCTGGTCCAGCCCCAACGTCTCCAGCTGGTCCAGCTGCCCGACAAGCTTCAGGCTCACGCTGCTCTGCTTCGTGCCCTTGAGCGACAGATACGTCAGGCTCGGCAGGTTCCGCAACGCGGCCAGGCCCGGCCCGGCGGTCTGCGTACCCGGCAGAAACAGAGTCCGCAAGCTTTTGAGCGGCTTCAGGTGCGCCAGGCCCGCATCGGTGATCGGCGTGTTGTCGAGCCACAGCGTTTGCAGCTGCGGATAGCGCTCCAGCTCTGCCAGGCCCGCGTCGGTGATCCGCGTGCCATCGAGGCCCAGGTACCTCAAGTTGGGAAATCTCGGCAGGGCCCGCAGCTTCTCATCGTCGATGGGCAGCTGCTTGAGCGAGAGGTATTGCAAGTTCGCCAGCGGCGCGAGCTGCCGAAGGCCGCTGCCCGTGATGCGGCTGCTGCCCAGGTACAGCTTGTCGAGGCTCCGCAGCTTCGCGACATAGGCCAGCGCAGCGTCGCTGACCGGAGCGTTCTCGAGCGACAGCCAGGGCACTGCGGCCAAGTCCAAGAGCAGCGCCAGCCGCTCGTCGCCGCCGGTCCAGCTCTGGCGAATCTGGATGTTATATTGCTGTGGCTCGGAGTTTTCGACCGGCATTACGGTCGCGCCCAACCGCGTCAGTTCGTTGGCGGCCAGCGAGACGGTGACTCCGCGGACCTGCTCCAGAGTTCCTTGTGCCACTTCCGCGGTGGGCGAGTCGCCGCCCGCTGCGATTTCCCGCAGCGTCCGCAGGGCCGGCTCGCGGCGCTCGTACTGCGGCGAGAGGGCGTGCGAGAGCAAGATGTCGATCGACCGGCTGCGGACTTCGCGGTCGCTGGAGCGCAGCGCCTGGGCCAAGAGCGGGATCGCCTCCGGACCCGCGGCCTGCAAATCCTGCGTCGCCCGCTGCCGCGCGGCGAAGTCGCCGCTGGCCAGATCGGAAAAGCACTGCAGTAAATCGCCGGCAGCGGCCGATGCCGCGAGCGTCAATACTGCCGCCAGTGCCAGCATTCGGCTCTTCATCGCCTGCCGCTCCGCAATTCCGTCAGAATCCCCGCCCGCCATCCTATCCGCTCGCCGCTGGAAAAACACGAGGAAAAATGCCAACCGCTGCAAGGAGGCGAGAACCCATTCAGCGGCGTACTGTCTGAATAGAGCGTCGTCGTGTTTTCCAAATCCCAAATCCCAAATTCAGAAACCGAATTCTGGCGAATTCGGCTACAAAGGACGGCATGCCCCAGCTCATTCCCACCGGCGAAGCCACGGCGATTCTGCCGACGGGCGGCGAGACGAAGCCGATCACCGTGATCGGCACCGAGCCGATCCGCAGCACGTTCGACGAACTGTGCCTCCAGCAAGCGGTCAACTCGCGGCTAGCGCCGGGCGTCAGCGAGGTCGTGCTGAACCCTGACGGGCACTGCGGCTACGGCGCGCCGATCGGCTGCGTGCTCGTTTCGCCGACGCACGTTTATCCCGGGCCGGTCGGCGTCGATATCAAGTGCTCCATGAGCCTCTTGCAGCTCGATTTGCCGGCGGACCAGATCGAGGACCGCCGCACGCGGCGGGAGCTGATCAACGCCGTCTGCCGGCGAATTCCGACCGGCGCGGGGCGCGGGCAGCGGAACGTGAAGAACGGCCGCCGCATTTCCGAGGCCCTCGGCAAGCAGTTACTGGTTGAGGGCGCATCGGCCGACGTCTGCACGCAGCTCGGCGTTCCACCCGAGTGGGCCCAGCGGTGCGAGGATTGGCGGCACCTGGGCCACGACGAGCGGGCGGGGTCGCTCGGCGAGCGATTGGAGTGGCACCTGGAAGCCAAGACGCTGCGCGATTTCGGCGCGAAGGTCAGCCAGCTCGGCTCGTACGGCGGCGGCAACCACTTTGGCGAGTGTGAAGTGGTCCACGTCGAGAATACGCCCCGCGCCCGCGAGACCGCGCGAGTGTTCGGCCTGGCCGACGGCAAAGTCGCGTTCCTCTCGCACTGCGGTTCGCGAGGCGTCGGGCACAACCTGGCCATGGGGCAGTTCGGCTCGCTGCAGCGCAAGTTCGCCCGCTGGGACATCCCGCTGCCGGGCAATGACCGCGAGCTGGTCTATGCTCCGCTGGGCACGCCGGAAGCCGACGCGTACCTCGACGACATGGCCCTGGGAGCGAATTTCGCCACGCTCAATCACCTGCTCATCAACGCGCTGGTCCTGGAGGCGTTTGCGGAGGTGATGCCGGGCGTGCGCGGGGAGTTGGTCTATTTCATCAGCCACAATATCGCCCGCAAGGAGATCGTGAATAACGTGCCGGCCTGGGTCCACCGCAAAGGGGCAACGCGGGCGTTTCCCGCCGGCCATCACGCGCTGAAAGACACGAACTACGCTGACACGGGTCACCCGATCCTGCTGCCGGGCAACCCGCAGGCCGGCTCGGCCGTGATGGTCGCCGACGCCGGGGCCTCGCTGTCCTGCTACAGCGTCAACCACGGCGCGGGCCGCGTGCTGGGCCGCAAACGGGCGATCCGCGAGCTCGACCAGGCAGCCATCGACCAGTCGTTCGACCAGCACGACATCCTGACCAACTGCCGCCAGTATCCCAAGGACGAGGCCCCGGCGGCGTACAAGAACTTCGACGAGGTCCTCCGCTCGGTGAAAACCGCCGGCCTGGCCAGCGAGGTCGCGCGCCTCAAGGCCCGCTTCGTCATTAAAGACGGCGACGCCGCGGACGACTAAAGTAGTAGGCACACTCCGTGTGCCGTCGCGCAGGGAGTGTTCCTCCAATCGGAAAACTCCCATGAAGACTGCTTGCCTCGCGATAGCTGCGCTACTACTCGCCTCTTCCGCCCACGCCGCCGACCCGATGCCGCCGGACGGCTTCCGCCCGCTGTTCAACGGCCGCGACCTGACGGGCTGGTACGGCCTGAATCCGCACTCGGTCGTGAAGCTGGAGGGGGAGAAACGCGAGGCGATGCTGAAGCAGATGCGCGACGACTTTGCCAACCATTGGCGGGTCGAGAACGGCGAACTGGTCAACAGCGGCACCGGGCCGTACGCCACGACGGCCGAGGAGTTCGGCGACAGCGAGCTGCTCATCGAGTACAAGACGGTCGCCAAGGCCGACAGCGGCATCTACCTGCGCGGCACGCCGCAGGTGCAAATCTGGGATTACACCAAGGAGGGCGGCAAGTGGGACCGCAACGCCGACAAGGGCTCGGGCGGACTGTTCAACAACGCCAAGGGCACGCCGGGTCAATTGCCGCTGGTCCTGGCCGACAAGGCCTTCGGTGAGTGGAACGCGTTCCGCATCCGGCAAGCGGGAGCAAAAACCTGGGTCTGGCTGAACGATAAGCTGGTCGTGGACGGCGCGGTAATGGAGAACTTCTGGGACCGTTCGAAGCCGCTGCCCGCCAAGGGGCCGATCATGCTCCAGACCCACGGCGGCGAAATTCGCTGGCGGAACATCTTCCTCCGTGAAATCGGCGCGGGCGAAGCGGCCAAGCTCCTCGCTGAAAAGCCAGGGAATTAGCCACGGATGAACACGGATTAACACGGATCGGCAGGGAATTCACTCGACTTGTCTCTCCGATCCGTGTCATCCGCGTTTATCCGCGGCTCTAATGCTGCTGTAACAAACCAGGGCCGTTTCGCGCTAGAGAGTTCAGGTCTCCTTTTCACCTGAAGCTCGTGCGCGAGAGTCGTCCCATGCGAGTTGCCGCCGGTGGTTTGACTTGTGTGCTGGCACTGGGATTTGTCACGGCGCTGGCGGCCGAGGAAGGCGCAAGCCCATGGACGGCGGTCGTGCGGCCGGGCGGGCATGCCAACTGCTTCGTCGCGGCGGAGAGCGATCTGCCCCGCGTCGATCGGGCCGGCCGCGAGGCGCTGCTCGATTATCCGGCGACGGAAACGACGATCGGTGCGCCGT
>DASRJB010000749.1:0-9385 GCA_035649715.1 Pirellulaceae bacterium | reverse complement strand
CCCTTGCGCTTGAACAGCTCGCTGAGCACTGAGGTGCCGTTGACGCTGCGGACGGCCTCGGTGCCGCGGCGGCGGCCGTAGAGCGTCGTCAGCTGCTCGTCGCGGCGGCCTGCCAGCCAGGCCCCCAGGCCGATCACCACCACCGCGGCGGCGATGCCGGCAATCGGCAGCAGCAGCGAGGGCGCCTTCTCTTTGCCGGTGGACGTTGCGGCGGTGCTCATGCGGCGGCGCGCTCCGTGATTGTGAGTTCGCCGTGGAAATCGTCGAGCTGCCGCCAGGCCTGCTCGAACTGCTCGCGGGTCAGCGTCTTGCGGCCGAAGAACGCCCGCTCGAAGAGCACGACCGTCGTATCGAGAATCGCCCGCAAGTGCGGCCGCTGCCGCAGCTCGCGGAGGTATTGCCGGTTGGTCTTGCCCTTGGCCAGCCGGATGAGGTGCTGCCGGTCGAGCTGCACCAGCTGGTAGCTGAACAAGTAGATGATCGCCTCGGAGTATTCGCCGGCCTCGTACAGCCGGCGGGCCTCGCTGAGGAAATCGCCGCTGGGCTTGCGGACGTGAAACGGCAGGGCCTCGACGCGATCGACGTCGCGGGCGCTCTCGATGACCTTGCGGAGCACGGCCTGGTCGCTGACCTCTTCGCGGAGAAACGTCTTGGCGATCAGGAAGGCAATCACTCCCAGCAGCACGACCAGCACCGTCAGCCCCAGCCACTGCAGCGCCGAGCCGAACAGGCTGAACCGCGGCCGGGCTCCGCCGCCGCCCGCCGCTGGCGTCTTCTCCCAGGCCGAGTCGCGGTTGCGGGAGTCGGCCGCGTCGCGGGGCACGGCGTGCAGCCGCCGCACGTCGTCCTTTCCGCGGTCGTACCAGGGGAACCGTCCGCTGCCGGAGAGGATTTCCTTGGCGTCCTGCACCGACTGGGCATCGGAGCTGGCCTGGTCTTGGGCGCACGCCAGGCGGCCAGCGGCGAGCGACAGCGCCGCGAATAGGAGAACGAAGATACGCGCCGATATGTTCAATCCACTTACTCCATCCGCGCGGCGAGGCGGAGGGCCTCGGCCCGCATGAACAACTCGACTTCCAGCCTTCGTGGCGAATCCGCAAGTCGAGGTAGCTCAAAAACCGCACCACTGACATGAAGGCCACGACGAACCACAGGCACGCGGGGTAGACGATCTGCAGCTTGAACCAATCCAGCCGAAAGGCAAAGTCCTCGGTCATGACGCCCACGACGGGCCAGTCGCTGATGAGCACGCCCTGTACGACGACCGCGGTCAGCAGCGTCAAGGCCAGCAGCAAGAGGGCGATCGCCGCTGCCCCGAACCAGCGGATCAGCAGGTCCGCCGAATACGGGCCATGCAGGTGGCTGCTGCGCTTGCCCATCGTGATCGTATTTTGCTGGCTCGACCAGAGCGGGTTCTTTTCCAGCAGGATGATCTCGTTGATGTAAGGCCGGAAGCCGCGCATCGCCGTGGACCAGATCAGCAGCACGACGACGAGGAACCCCTCGGTGAAGCCGTTGGCCTGCAGCCGGTCCACCGTCAGGCACAAGAGCCACGCCGGCAGGACGCCGCGCAAGAGGCCCTGGCAAAGCAGCAGCTGCGGCGAGTAGCGGAGCACGTCGCCGGCGATCTGCTTGAAGCTCCGTTCTTCGAGGAACAACGCCGGGCCGAGATACGCCACGACGAAGATCGAGGCCAGCGGCGCTTCCAGATAGATCAGCGCCGTCATGCTCCACCAGTAGCGGCCAACGTCTTCGAGCGACTCCATGTCCGCCGGCGCCATCCAGCCGACGAGCGCGTAGTTGAGCAGGGCCAGCGGCACGATCGCCAGCAGCGACGCGACCAACAGCGGCCCGGCGAAATCGCGGGTCACGTGCAGCGCCAGATCGAGCGTGTCGAGCAGGCCCCGCTCGCGGATGGCGATTCTGGTGCGGTCTAACTGCATAAATCTCAAGAACCGAAGAACCAAAGAACCAAAAGGGACACGTTATGGTTTCTCCTTCGGTTCTTCGGTTCTTTGGTTCTTCGGTTCTTCGATTTTTCGAGTCGGCATCGTCAACCCCCGCGGGAACCCCAAGACTACAAAATAGAACGCCAGCAAGCTGCTGGAGACGATCGCGACAAAAACCTTGAGCCAATACGGCGCGGCCGACGGCGAGAGGAAGCCCTCGATCAGCGCGGCCATGAAGAACATCACCATCGCTGAGCCCATGACGGGCATTCCTTCGCGGCCGGCCTTCACCAGCGCCGACAGTCGCGTCAGCTCTCCCGGCATCATCCACGACAGCCCCAGCCGCAAGCCCGCCCCGGCCGAGAGCACGATCGCGGTCAGCTCGAACGGCCCGTGGGCGGTGACGAAGTGGAAGAAGTTTTCCCCCTCGGGTACATCGGGGCGGGCCATGTAACCAAACGACGCGCCGAGCGTGATCGCGTTGGAGATCGTCACCAGCATTCCCGGCACGACGAGCAGTCCCCAGGCAAAGCACTGCAAGCCGATACTCGTGTTGTGCCGCTGATAGAACCCGGCCATCATCATGTCGAGGTCCCCCTCGCGGCCGGTGATCGGGTCCTTGTACATCTTTTCCAACTGGTCGATCATCTCCGCGCCGAGCACCTGCTCGGCGAATTCGGGCCAGGTCGTCTTCGCATAGGCCAGCCAGGCTGAGAGGATGAACAGACCCCAAAACACGCAGAACATCAGCTGCACGCAGCGGTCGCGAAAGATCGTCTGCGGAACTTCGAACAAGAGCCGCTCGGCCCACATCCGCCACTCGAACTTTCGGCTGCGATAGAGCTGGTTGTGGGCGCGGCCGACGAGGCGGTGCAGATACTGCACGGTGTTCTGCGGCAGCTGATAGGCGTAGGCCAGGGCCAGGTCGGCGCAGGCCGCGCGATACAGCGCCCCGAACCGCGAGATGCTCTGCGGCGGCATCTTGGGCGCGCCGCCGCCTTGCACCTGGTCGCTGAGGCGCTCCAGCTCCTGCCAATTCTGGCGGCGGCGTTCCAAAAGGTCGATGACTTTCATAGGCTACGGTCTGCCTCCTCCAAACCCCGCTCCCACGATTTGCTCCTGCACCAGCGGCGGCGGCACGTACTTCGGTTGCACGGCAATCTGCGTACCCAGGTTGGCGAACGGATTCGCCGCGACGAAGGCCGCCTGGGCCTCGGCCAGCATTCGCTCATCCTGGCTGCGGTCGGCGATGAACGTGCGGTAGTACAAGGCACACAACAGCAGGTCGTAGCTCGTGTCGGCCGGCAATCCGAATCGCTCCAGCAGCGGCTCGGCCAGGTGCCGCGCGACTTCGCGCCGCCGCGGCGGCGTGAAATACCGCCGCCGCTCGACATAGGTCGCCAGGGCTTTGGCCATCGAGCGGCTGACGACGAAATTCGGCGGCAGGTACGCCGCGAGCTGGATCGACCGCGGATCGTCGAGCTTCGCCACGCCAGTGAGCCACTGCCGCTCTTCGACGACGACGATCGTCCCGGCGACCAGGTCGCCCAGCCGCTTGTACTTGGAGTTCATCAGCATCGCGATCAGCCCGACCGCGCCGAACATGTCGGCCACCCGCAGCAGATTGCGGAGCGTCGCCTGCATGCCGTCGATCGGGCGGCCGTTGTCGCTCAGCACGCGGAGGCCCAGCAGGTACTTGCCCGGCGTCTGGCCGTTGAGGAATGTCTCGAACAGGGCGCCGTAGAACCACTCGATCACGAACCAGATCAGCATGATCAGGAACACCGCCAACCCCATGCTGACGAAGCCCAGCGTCAGCCCCAGTCCGATCATGATGCCCACCTGCACCACGCCGCGGATGCAATAGTCCAGGAGCAGCGCCGGCAGCCGGCGAAACGGACCCGCCAGGCGATACTCGAAGGCGATGTTCTCGGGCGTGACGACGTGGATCGTCGCGTCGAGCGGTTTGTCTCGAAAGCCCATGCGGGGCGCGCGTCTAGGAGGTATTCGCCGGCGAAGAGGCAACTGCATTATTCGCCGCAGCCCGCCGCGTCGCAAGCGTGCGAGGCGCGAACCTTTTCCCCCAGCCCGCGCGCGGATAAACTCTCTCTCCAATCTGCAATCTGAAATCTGCAATCTGAAATTGATCCAATGCCAACTGACCTAACTTCCAAGACGGCCCTCGTCACCGGCGGCGGCAGCGGCATTGGGCTGGCGACGGCCGTGGCGCTGGCCCGCGAAGGCTGCCGCGTGGCGATCGCGGGCCGGCGGGCCGAGGTGCTGCGCGAGGCGGCAGCGAGTTGGACCGCTCAGCCGGCGATCGTGCATCACAGCTGCGACGTGGCTGACCGGACGAGCGTCGAGCGGCTCTTCGCCTGGGCCGACAAGCAGCTCGGGCGGATCGACATCCTCGTGAACTCGGCCGGCGTGAACATCAAGAACCGGCTGATGTCGAACATGGAGCCGCCCGACTGGGACCGAGTGCTGGCGATCAACGCCACCGGCGTCTATCACTGCATGTACGCCGTGCTGCCGCAGATGCGGGCCCGCCAGGACGGCCTGATCGTCAACATCTCGTCGATCTCGGGCAAGCGGGCGGCGGCCATCGGCGGCGTAGCCTATAATGCCTCCAAGTTCGCCGTCGCCGCCCTCAGCACCAGCGTCAGCAACGAGGAGTGCCAGAACAAGATTCGCATCACCAGCATCTTCCCGGGCGAGGTCGATACGCCGATCCTCGAGCATCGCCCGCAGCCCGTCAGTGCCGAACGGCGAGCCAAGATGCTGCTGCCCGAGGACGTGGCCGACATGGTCGTCGCCCTGGCCAGGCTGCCGCCGCGAGCGCATGTGCCGGAGTTGATCATCAAGCCGACGATCCAAGAGTACGTTTGACGAAGCCCGAATCCGATGTTCAAACAGAGCGCCGCCTTCGCCACTGCGTGCCTGCTCGCGGGCTTGGCTTCCGCCCAGGATGCCAAGACCCAATTCGAAAAGACCGTCCGCCCGCTCTTCGAGCGCAAGTGCTTTCAGTGCCACTCGTCGAAAGCCGACGAGCTGAAGGGCAACCTCAAGCTGGAATCGATCGAGCTGATCAAGAAGGGCGGCGACCAGGGCCCCGCCGTCGTCGCCGGCGACAAGGACAGCTTCCTCCTGCGGGCCATCCGCTACGAGGTCGAGGATTTTCAGATGCCCCCCAGCGGCCGGCTGGAAGACAAGGACATCGCGCTGATCGAGAAGTGGGTGAAGGCCCTCGGCGACGAAGCGAAAGCAGAAAGATAATTGCCCTCCTAATCTAAATCGTAATCCTAATCGTCTGCCGCTCTGCCGCCTGAGCCGGCCGGAGTGAACGGGAAGATTAAGATTAGGGTTACGAATACGATTAGGACGACGCGCATGTCCATCGCACCCGCCAAATCTCCCGCCCAGCAGCTGGCGACGCCGGTGCAGTATCTCAAGGGGGTCGGCCCGCAGCGGGCGGAATTGCTGGCTCGCCTGGACCTGCACTACGCCGCGGACGTGCTCTTTAATTTCCCGCGGGCCTACCAGGACATGAGCGAGCTGCGCTCAATCGACCAGCTCGAGGAACACAAGCTGGCGAGCGTCGCCGGCGTCATCGACGAGGTCGATCTGCGGAACACCGGCCCGGGCAAATCGCTCCTGGGCATGCTCGTGCGGCAGGAAACGCGGTACCTCCGCTGCCTGTGGTTCAACCAGCCCTGGATGCGCGACAAGCTGCAGGAAGGCCGGCGGGTGCTCGTCTCCGGCGAGCCCGTGCTGGAAGGCATGCGCTGGGAGATGAAGCACCCCCGCGTCGAGCTGCTGGCCGACGACGAGGACGCTCCCGCCGGCCGCATCCTCCCGGTCTATTCGCTGACCGAAGGCCTGAACCAATCGCAGCTGCGGCGGATCGTCGCCGGCGTCGTGGAGTCGCACGCGGCACTGGTCGAGGACGTCTTCCCCGACGAGTTCCTGCAGCAGCACAACCTCTGGCCAATCCGCACCGCCCTGCCGCAGATTCACGAACCGGCCGACGAAGCCAGCCAGCAGCAGGCCCAGCGGCGGTTCATCTACCAGGAGCTGCTGGTGCTGCAGCTCGCGCTGGCGATCCGCAAGTGGCGATTGAGTCACCAGCGGCAGGCCCCGCCGCTGCCGACCAGCAGCAAGATCGATGCCCGCATTACGCGGCTCTTTCCGTTCCAGCTGACCACCGGTCAGCGGCAGGCGATCGACGAGATCGCCGCGGACATGTCTCGCCCGTTCCCGATGAACCGCCTGCTGCAAGGCGACGTCGGCAGCGGCAAGACCGTCGTCGCCATGTACGCGATGCTGCTGGCGGTGGCCCACGGCTACCAGGCCGCGCTAATGGCCCCGACGGAAATCCTCGCCCGCCAGCACCTGGAAACGCTCGGCCGGGCTCTGGCCGCCAGCAAGGTGCGGCTGACGCTGCTCACCGGCTCTCTCTCGGCCACCGAGCGGCAGGGCGTGCTGGAGAAGATCGCCGCCGGCGAAGTGGACGTCGTGATCGGGACGCACGCGGTCACGCACGCCGTCGCCCGCTCGGGCGTCGAGTTCAAAAAGCTCGGGCTGGTGGTAATCGACGAGCAGCATAAGTTCGGCGTGCGGCAGCGGGCGGCCCTGAAAAAGGCCGGCGTCGATCCGCACTACCTGGTGATGACCGCCACGCCGATCCCGCGGACGGTCGGCATGACCTTGTTCGGCGACCTGGACGTCTCGACGCTCCGTGAGCCGCCGCCGGGGCGGCAGACGGTGCACACCTACCTGGCCACCGACGACCAGCGGATGCGGTGGTGGCACTTTTTCCGCAGCAAGCTCGACGAAGGCCGCCAGGGCTTCGTCATCGCCCCGCTGGTCGAGGACTCCGAGGCGGTCGAGGCGGCGAACGTGCAGGCAACGTTCGACACGCTCAGCCGCGGCGAATTGGCCAGCTACCGCGTGGGCCTGCTCCACGGGCGAATGACGCCGGCCGAGAAGGACTCGGTAATGCAGGCCTTTCGCGCCGGCCGCACGCAGGTGCTGATCGCCACCAGCGTGGTCGAGGTCGGCGTCGATGTGCCTAACGCGACGCTGATGGCCATCGAAGGCGGGGAGCGGTTTGGCCTGGCCCAGCTGCACCAGCTTCGCGGGCGAATCAGCCGCGGCAGCCATCCCGGCTACCTTTGCGTCTTCGCCTCGCCGGCTAACGACGAGACGCAAGAGCGCCTGGAGGCCTTCACCAAGACCAGCGACGGCTTCGACCTGGCCGAACTCGATTTCCGGCTCCGCGGCCCCGGCGACCTGTTCGGCGTCAAGCAGCACGGCCTGCCGCCCCTGCGGATCGCCGACCTCGCCCGCGACGTGGCCGTCGTCGAGGAAGCCCGCCAAGACGCCCAGCAGCTCATCGCGACCGATCCCGAGCTCGCCAGTCCCGCCTTCGCCCGCCTCCGCCGCATGGTCTTCCACCGCTACGGCGAAGCGCTCGATCTGGGCGACGTGGGCTAGTAATCGACGCTGCCAGCGTCGCCCGAAACATTGGTTGCGCCGACGCTGGCAGCGTGGGCTACGTTCACCGGCCGCAGCGGGATCGGCTCGCCGCCGCGGGTCAGGTACAGCTCGTAGAGCTGCCAGTTCAGCTGCCCGCTGGAGATGCTGAGCAGGGCCGCCGCCAGCAGCATGCCATAACAAAACATCACGCAGCCCAGCGGCAGCAAGACCAGCGACGCCAGCCACTGGAACAGGTTGACCAGCAGCACTTCCAGCCACATCCGCCGCACGAAGTCTCCGACCCAGCGGAAGTTGAATGTCTGCGCGAAGTCGTGCGTCAGGCCCGCCCGCAGGTACAGCGGCGTGAGCAAGATCGACAGCGCCAGGAGGAACGCGAAGAACGCCGTCAGCACCGCGGGCACGGCTACCGCGACGATCAGCCCGGCCACGTTGTTCCGCGACTGCAGCGCCGCTATCGAGGCAAAAAAGCCGCCTTGAAACACGACCTGCACGATCGGCACGAGAATGGCCACCAGCATGTTCATCAGCAGGTAGCACCAGATGCCGCGGGTGATGTAGTGGGCGAAGCGGCGAAACTCGAACAGTGGATAAGGCCCCGGCTGCCGCAGGTGCAGGTGCTCAGTCACTTCATACATATAGCCGAACAGTACCGGCGTACTGAGCACCGGGATCAGCATGCTGACGGCCAGCATCAGCAGGCCCTTCATCCACTGCGGGTGCTCGAACACGATCCGGACCGAGCGCAAATACTCGATGCGTCCGCGGGCGACGGGCGTCTGGGCGGACTTCGCATCGGGCATGGGTTGTGGCTCTACTTCGCCGGCGACATCTTGATCTGCACCGGCTCGCCGCCGCGGGAGAGGAACAGCAGGTAGAGCTGATAGAGCAAGTGTGCCTGGGCGAGCACGAACAAGGCCACGGCGGCGTAAACGCCGACGCAGAACACCAGGAAGCCCAGCATCGCCAGCACGAGGTAGCTGAACGTAACGAACAGCAGCCCCAGCACCATTTCCAGCCAGGTTTTTTTGGCGAAATTGACAATCCATTGAAAGTTGAAGGCCACGCCGAAATCCTGCGCCAGACCCGCCCGGAGTTGCAGCGGCAGCAGGACCATTTGAAACACGATCACGATCGCGAGGTTGAGCAGCACCAGGATCGGCATGCCGATCAGCACCACGAAGGGACCGGCATCCTGGCCCGCGTTCGCTGCGCCGACGAAGAGCAGCATCATGGGAATAAACAGGACCATCATCAGCGGCACCAGCACCAGCGACGCCACCAGTCCCACCAGGAACGGCCAGAGGCCGCGGATCAGGTAATCCGCGAACCGGTTAAAATCAAAATCCGGATAGCGAGCCCCGCCGCTCATCAGCAGGGCAATCATGACCTCGTACTGATAGCCCATCAGCACCAGCGGGCCGATCACGGGAATCAGCGTGCAGACGGCGGTCAACAGGACATTCATCACCCAGTTTGGATTCTCGAACACATAGTTGTACATCCGCATGTACTCGAGCCGCTCGATCGGCTTGAACGCCGGCGTCGAGCTTTGGGGATAGGGCGAAGTCTGCGGAGCAGCGAACGGGTTGGTGGACATGTTGGTCCTGAATTAGCGAACCGGCTGCGCTATTTCTTCGGCTCGGCGGAAGCCTCCGGCAGCCGCTGGGCCAGCAGCCACTCCCAGACGGCCGGTTCGTCGTAGGTCGCCGTCCAGCAGTCGTGCGGGAGGTCCGGATACAGCTTTAGTTCGGCATCGCCGCCGGCCTTTTTCAAGGCGGCCGTCATCTCCTGGCAATTCTGCACGGTTTGCTCGCGGTCTTTGCCGCCGACGAATACGCGGATGGGCGTCTTCGCCAGCCTCTCGGCCGCCGCCGGGTCGCCCCGGCCGCAGATCGGAATCGCCGCGGCGAACTTGCCCGGATATTCGGTCACGAGCG
>DASRJB010000748.1:0-7472 GCA_035649715.1 Pirellulaceae bacterium | reverse complement strand
ACCCCCTGCAAGTCGCGCCCGGTACCGGCAATCTGACTCTCGTCGCCAGCGGCGACACCTGGGTGAACGTCGTGGGGGGCGGCATCGATGCCACCAAGCTCAGCGTGCAGGGGAGCCAGACCGTCGGACTGTCCACCAGCGCCGGTTCCATCGAACTCGACGGCGATTCGTTCCAGCAAAGGACGTTGAGCTTCCTGTCGGTGACTGCCCTCGGCGCCGGCTCGAATATCACCTTCGGCGATACGAAGATTGCCGCCGACGAATTACATCTCCTCGCGGCAGGCAACATTGGCGAGTCCGACAATCCGATTTTCTTTGCAGCGCAGCAACTTCGGACGTTGTCTGCCGGTTCGCAATATCTCGCGGTGGACGGCAGCACGACCGTGCAGGCCATCCAGAGCTTCGGCGAAGTGTCGCTCCAATCCGGCGATTTCCTGGTCGCGGAATCGGGGTTCATCTTCGCCACTCAAACCGTCACCGTCGAAACCGCGGCCCTGCTGGGCGGCGACGGGAAGATATCCGCCAACTTGGTGCTGGTCCGGGGCGTCCTGTCGCCCGGCAATTTTGAGCCCGCAGGCACCCGGGAGAACCCGATCGATGGCGACGCGAGCGTGCTAACGATCTTTGGCAACGTCACGGTTACCGACACCGGCCAGATGGTGTTCGACGTCAATCCGCCATACGAAACGGCGGGCACGGACTACGATCAGGTGATCGTCAATGGCACGCTGACGCTCGGCGATCCGGACGACCCGAGCGAACCTGTCGGCAACGACGGTCCGCTACTGGTCCTGCGGGGCGGAGCCACCTTGCAGCAATCGATTCAGGGTTTGCAGCTGGTCACGGGAAACGTGCAGGGCATGTTCAGGATCGACGACAACCCGCTCAACCCGCTCTCGATCGACAAGAGAACCGGCGGTATCAAGGCCACGGTCGGCAATTTCACAGGAAGTTTGCTCGTCAACGTTCCGACTCCCGGCCTCCTGATCGGCGAGCTGACGCTCGTTCCGCCGATCCAGCGTGTGATTTTCAAGCCGCCGACAATTCTCATTCCCGTCTTTACGAGCCTGGTCCGGCTGCAGCCGCCGGTTCAACCGCCGCCGCCGCTGACGCCGCCTTCGCAGCCGCCGCCGCTGGAGTTCAAGACGCAGGCGGTGCGGCTGCGGTACCTGGAAATCCGCCTGGTCGTGCCCAACGGCGACGGCAGCTTCCGCGAAGAGTTTGTCATGAACCTCTCGGCGGACATGCTCACCGATTTGCTCGCCGTGTTTCGCCGGCTTCCCGACGACCGCTATCGCGTCTATTTGATGCTGGCCGGCAACGCCGAGGAGCGGCTGGTGATCGATGTGCTCGTCCGCGACGGCAAGCCGGTCGAGCCCCTGGAGCAGGCGGGCGACGAGGCCGCGCCGGAAATGGCCCTGCCGCCGGTTCCGGCGGCGCCGCCGGCCCCCGTTCCCCACCAGCATCACGAGGGAACGTCCGGCCCGATGGCGCTCCCGCCGCTGCCGGCTGCGGCGGATGTGCCGATGCCGCTGGGATACGACCAGCAGCCGGCCGAGCACTTCTGGACGCCGGCCGAGCAGCCCGCCGCGGGTCGGCTGTTTGCGGGCGTCGGGCTGGCCGCGGCGGCCATCGCGGCCGGCCGCTCGCCGGGGCGCTGGAAAGGGCAGGTCGAGCAGGCGGCGGCGCGAATCGGCGCGTCGCCCGCCCATTGGCGCTGGTGGCGCAAGAGCGCGTAGCCGGCAGGCGAACTTCTGGCGCGCAGGAGAAACGGAATGTTGCGTTGCCCGTTTTGTGAGGCGGACCTGAGCGAAACCGGCAGCTTCCGGCTGCGCGGCGGCCGCTGCCCGCAGTGCGGCAGCATTTTGAACTGGGCCCAGGACTCCGCCGAAGAGAGCTCGCAGCAGCCGGCTGCGCCGGAAGGCTCCGCGCCGGCCGCTCCGCCGGTGGACGAAGACGCGATGTCGATGCGCGACATCATCCGCACGCTGGTCTCGCGCGGCGGGGGCGACGAAGACGAGGATTCTCCGCCGCCGAGCCTGCTGTCCCCAGCTCCGGGCGCAGCGCCGCCCTCGCGCCCGCGGCTGCCGACGCCAGCGGCGACCAAGACGGTGAACACCGGCCCGCCCGCCGGCGGCGAAGGTTCCAGTCCCGAGCAAGTGGACCGGATCTGGTCGAAGTCGATCACGTCGGTCGCGACCAAACCGTCGATGACGATCAAGGCCTCATCGACCGAGCCCGAGGGGGCGATCAGCGATCTGTACATCCGCCCGTTCCGCATCGCCCTTCCCGGGGAGATCACGCAGGCGACGAACGAGTTCGAGCTGCAGGAAGTGATCGGCGAAGGCGGCGTGGGCGTGGTCTATGCGGCCCGCCAGGCGTCAATTGACCGCACGGTGGCGATCAAGATGCTGCGGCACGAATTCGCCCACAAGCGCGACCACCGCAACAAGTTCCTGACCGAAGCGATGGTCACCGGCGAGCTCGACCATCCAAACATCGTGCCGATCTACGACCTGGGCACGAGCGAATTGGGCTCGCTGTTTTACGCGATGAAGCGGGTTCGCGGCACGCCCTGGTCCGATGTCGTCCGCCAACAGTCGCTGGCCGAGAACCTGCGGATTCTGATGAGCGTGGCCGACGCGATCGCCTTCGCCCACTCCCGCGGAGTGGTCCACCGCGACCTGAAGCCCGAGAACGTGATGCTCGGCGACTTCGGCGAAGTCCTGGTCATGGACTGGGGCATCGCCCTTTCCACGGCCACGTTCATCCGCTCGAACAAGATCGGCCAATCGACCAGTATGGGCGGCACGCCGGCCTACATGGCACCGGAAATGGCCACCGGCCCGCTGACCGCGATCGGGCAGCACAGCGACGTCTACCTGCTGGGCGCCCTTCTGTTCGAGATCGTCACCGGCCGCACGCCGCACACCGGCAAGGACGTGATGAGCTGCCTCTATGCCGCGGCCCGCAACGAGATTCAGCCCACCGACAAGAGCGGCGAATTGCTCGACGTGGCCTACCGGGCGATGGCTACGAAGCCGGATGACCGCTACGCCAGCGTGCAGGACTTCCAGGCCGCCGTCCGCGAGTACCAGTCGCATTCTGAGAGCGTCGTGCTCTCGACGCGGGCGGATGAAGAGCTAAAGCAAGCCCGGCAGACGAAGGACTATCAGGATTTTTCGCGGGCGCTGTTCGCCTTTCAGGAAGCGCACGCTCTCTGGTCGGGCAATGAGCGGGCCAAGAGCGGCGAAATCGAGGCCCGGATGGCCTATGCCGAGCGGGCGCTCGAAAAAGGCGACTTCGATCTCGGCCTCTCCCTGCTCGACGAGCGGCAGCCCGTGCAGGCCGGCTTGCACGGCAAGCTGGCCGCCGCCCGCCACGAGCGCGAGGCCCGCCAGGCCCGCATCAAGGGACTCCGCCGCCTGGCCCTGGGACTGGCGGCCCTGGTCATGCTCACGCTCTCTGTCGGCCTGTATTTCATCAGCGGCCAGAACCGCACCATCTCCGAGCAGTACAAGTCGCTGGAATCCACGAACAAGGACCTCACCCAGGCCCGCGGGCGGCTGGATGAGGAAATCAAGACCGTTCAGGAGTCGGAAAAAAAGCTCCTCAAGTCGAAGTCCGACCTGCTGGCGACGAACCAGGACTTGAAGGTCACGCGCGTCGCCGCCCTGAACGAAGCCCGCACCGCCCGCCAGGAGGAACAGAACGCCGCCGCTGCGTCCTACCGCGCCCAAATCGGCGTCGCCGCCGAGCGGATCGCCAACAACTCGTTCCTCGACGCCGATCAGCTGCTTAACGACTACCAAGGCGCCACCGCACGCTGGTCGTACTTCCGGAACTGGGAATGGGGCTATCTGAAGCACCTCTGCGACCGGCAGGCCGGCCAGCAAGATGTCAAGACCCGCATCGAATCGCTCGCCCGCTCGGCCGACGGCAGCCGCTATGTCGCCGGCACGGCTACGGGCAAAGTCCTCGTCTGGGAGATCGACTTTCCGCAGTGCACGTTCCGGCCCAAACCAACGCTCAACTTGGGCGGTCCGGTGCTGGCCGTCGCCCTTTCGGCCAGCGGCGACCAATTGGCCGCTGCAAGCGATGCCGACGGCGGCATTGCGCTCTATCAGCGCTCCGCGGATGGCAGCTACGACGAAGCGAGCAAGACCGTGCTCCCTGACACTGGCGGTGTGCTCAGCCTGGCGTTCTCGCCGTCCGGCAAGCTGCTAGTCTCCAGCTCGCGCGTCGGGACTGCACAAGTGTGGAGTCTGGAGACGGGAAAGGGCGTGCCAACGGAGGGGGGGCATACGGGCCCGATCTGGTCGGCCGTATTCACGGCCGGCGGCGACACGGTTGTCACGGGCGGCGACGACGGCACCGTACGGCTCTGGAGCCTCACGGGCAAAAAGAAGGGGATCTACCGCGGGCACAAAGGCCCCGTCTATGCCGTGGCAGCGGCACCGCGCGGCAACTGGATCGCGTCGGCCGGCCGCGACCGCGACGTGCACGTCTGGCGGGCCGACATGAATCTGGAGATAAACTTTGGCCAGATCGCCAAGCAGCTGGAGCAGGAACGGCTGGGCAAGCTCGTGCCGGAACCGCGGCAGTCGTTCCACACTCCCACCTTTCCCCCCCTGACGGGACACACGGGCGAAGTCCGGGCCCTGTCGTTTTCGGCCGACGGCACGTGGCTGGCCAGCGGCGGCAACGACAACACGGTCAAACTCTGGAAATTTGCCCCCAATCTGACCTCCATCGATTTGGCCACGACGTTCCGCGGCCACGGCGGCTGGGTCCGCGGCTGCGTGCTCGCGGCCGATCCGCGCTACGCGGTCTCCAGCAGCCTCGACGGCTTCGTGAAGATCTGGGACGCGCAGGAGTATGAAGAAGTCCGAGCGCTGCGCGGCCACGAGGATGCCGTGCTGTGGGCGACGTTTTCGCGGAGCGGCCAGCGGATGGTGACGGCCGGTCGCGACCACAAGGCCCTCGTCTGGAACGCTGGCGAGCGCCGCCCGCTCAAGGTGTTCGACGAAGGCGAAGAGCTCGACGCCGCCGGCCCCGCCGCGCCCGCCGCCCGGATCAAGGAGGGACACGAGTTCCTGGTCAGCAGCGTGGCGTTTCTGCCCGACGATCGGCACGTGCTGACCAGCGCCGGCGACGGCACCGTGCGGATGTGGGACCGCCGCACCGGCGGCCAGGTGCGCCGCCTGCGGAACACGGGTACGCTCAGCGTGCTGGCTCTGTCGGCCGACGGCGAGTGGATCGTCACCGGCAGCGACGCCGCCGAATTGCGGCAGCCGCAAAGCGCTCAGCTCTGGTCCGCCAACGACCCGCAGAGCGAACCGATCAAGCTGACGGGGCATCCGGGCGAAGTCTCGGCGGCGGCGTTCTCGCCCGACCGCGACCTCGAGACTCTGCGGATCGCCACGGGCGACGTGCTGGGCGGCGTCCGACTGTGGCGATTCGATGCGGGCAGCCGATCGTGGCAGGCCACGCCGGTCCGCGGCCATTCGACGGGCTATCCGATCTCCGCCGTGAAGTTCACGCCCGACGGCCGCCGCCTGCTTACGGCGTCGCAGGACCGCATTGTGCTCATCCACGACGCGCTGACCGGCCAGACGCTGCCGCCGCCGCTCAAGCATCAGGGCGGCGTCAAGGCGATCGACATCAGCGCCGATTCGCGCCGGGCGCTGTCGCTCTCGTCGCCGGGCAAGGGCAGCTACCGGATTAGCCTGTGGGACCTCGCTAGCGGCAGCGAGCAGTTCCGCGACGTGAATCTGCCCGACGAAGCCCTGACCAGCGCCGTCTTTCACCCGGCGCAGACCAGCGCGATCCTGACTTCGGCGAGCGCCAACCGCAACAGCAGCCGGTTCTGGCGGTGGGACTTCGCCCGCAACGAAGTCCAGCCGCTGTGGCCGCAGAACCAGGTGCGGGGGGCGATCTGGGCGGCGTCGTTCTCGCCCGACGGCTCGCACCTGCTGGCCGCCGGCGGCAGCCAGGCCCGCCTGATCACGGCGCAGGGCCAACTCGAAAAGACATTCAGCTCGCACGGCGCAGTGACCTCGGCGGAGTTCTCGCCCGACGACAAGCTGCTCGCCACCAGCAGCCTCGACGGCGACGTCAAGCTGTGGTACGCCGATCCCCAGCATCCGGAGTTCGGCCGCGTCGCCGTCAAACTGGCCCATCCGCACTCCAATGGCAGCCAGTGGTCCGCGGTGAACTCGGTCGCCTTCTCGCCCGTGATCGCCGACAACGGCTATCGGCTGGTTACGGCCGGCAACGACGGCACGGCCCGCTTGTGGCGCTACGCCGGCGGAGCGATCACACCGGAGGGAGACGTGCTGCGGCACACCGACCGCGTCCACTCGGCCCAATTCTCGCCCGACGGCAACTTCGTCCTCACTGCGTCGAAGGACAAGTTCGCCCGCGTCTGGAACATCGCCGCCCAGCCGCCGCAGGAGCCCCTCCATCTGTCTCACGACGAGGCGGTGCTGTTCGCCGCGTTTTCGCCCGACGGCACGCGGGTCATCACCGGCTGCAACGACAACGACGCTTATGTCTGGGACCTCAATCCAGTCCGGTCCTTCAAGCTGCAAGGTCACACGGCGGCCGTGACCAGCGCGGCCATCTCGCCCAACGGACTGCGGGCGATCACCGGCAGCCAGGACGGCATGGCCAAACTGTGGGACCTGGAGTCGAGCAAGGAAGTCAAGGAAGTGCTGAGTCTGAAGCGGCACGCCGCCGAACTGACGAGCGCTCACTTCTCGCCCGACGGCAGCCGCATCCTGACGAGCAGCCTGGACGGCCTGGCCCTGGTGTGGCCGTCGATCGCGATCGGGCCGTCGGTGAAGCTCTCGTCGGCCCGCCGCGAGATTCCGCACCTGGCCGGGCTGCACGTCATCGACGACGAGGCTCGCATCTTCGATCCGGACGCGGGGGACCTGGCCGGCGGATCGCTATCGATCTGGCCCAATTCGACCCTCACCGCGACCACGCTCGACCTGGCCGCCGGCGGCGACATCGAAGTCGCAGGGGGCCAGAACGTCGTGCTGACTGGTCCTGCCGGACGCAGGGCGGTCGCCCAGATCGAACGTCCGGCCGAACCCGCCGGCTGCCTGCGGTTGCGGCTGCTGCCCGGCTGTGAGGCGGCCGACGCCCAGCGCCTGCTGCGGGCGCTGGCCATCCGGACCGGCGGCCCGCTGGCCGGCGGGGTGACGCTGCGCGTGCAGATCATCGACGCCGAGGGTCGCGCGAGCTTCATCGCCGAAACAGTCGTCGCCTCGGCCGAGGCGCCCAGCGGCGAGCGTACGGCCTCGCGGTAAGTACGGTGGGCTTGGCGGTGCATGAACGAAGCGAAATGCACCGGCCGGGGAAGGGTGTGATTCGCTCCGCTCTTACACCTTCGCCTAAGCACGGTCGCCGCGTGATTCCGCGCTCGAGGACTCGCTTGACCCACCCTACGGCCTACTTCTTCT
>DASRJB010000747.1:0-10018 GCA_035649715.1 Pirellulaceae bacterium | reverse complement strand
GACCTCACTGATCCGCACCTCTTGACCAAGCGGTTCGGCAACGACAACGGCAACGGCTACGGCAGCGACCAGGGCAACTAATCGCGGCTGCCAGGGCGAGGGCCTTCCGTGTGATAAGCTGGATTCGTCGGCCAGCCGAGGGAAGCCCGATGCGCGCCGTTTCGCTTACGTTCGTCCTCCTCTGCTGCACGACAGCCGCGGCCGGCGACTGGCCGCAGTTCCGCGGCCCGCGTGGCGACGGCACGGCCGACGCCAAAAATCTGCCGACGACCTGGGGCGGCTTCGGCACGATCGCCTGGCAGGCGGAGATTCCCGGCCGCGGCTGGTCGAGCCCGATCGTGCTGGGCGAGCGGATCTGGCTGACGCACGCCGAAACGACCGCCCTCACGGCCCAGCAGCGCGAGAAGCGGCTGTCCGACAGCGTCCTTAAGGATTTTGCCGAGCAGTTCCAGGCGCACGCCGCGGTCACGCTGTACGCGGCCGAATTTGACGTCAAGAGCGGCGAGCTGCTGCGCAACATCGAGCTCGTCACGTGCGAGCAGCCGCCGCCGATTCATGCCACCAACACGTACGCCTCGCCCACGCCGGCGACCGACGGCGAGCGGCTGTATTGCCATTTTGGCCCCCTCGGCACGGCGGCCCTGGATCTCAAGTCGGGCCACGTGGTGTGGAAGGAGCGGTTCGTGTTCGACGACATCACCGGACCGGGCAGCTCGCCGCTCTTGGTGCGGAACAAACTGATCTTCCCCTGCGACGGCGTCGATCAGCAATTCGTGGTCGCGCTCGACAAGCGTACGGGGCAAGTCGCCTGGAAGACGCCGCGGCCCAAGATCGACGCCGCGGAAGGGAAACACCGCCGCGCGTTCAGCACACCGCTACTGGTCGAGCACGCGGGCCGCGAACAAGTCGTCGTGCCGGCTGCGCAGTGGGTCTGCTCCTATGACCCGGGCAGCGGGCAGCAGCTGTGGCGCGTCAACTTCGGCGACGGCCACGCGACGATTCCGCGGCCGGTCTTTCGGGACGGCATCGTCTATGTCTGCACGGGCTATCTCAAGCCACAACTGTGGGCGATTCGCGTCGATGGATCGGGCGACGTGACGGAGAGCCACGTCGTGTGGAAATACGACAAGCAGGTGCCGGAGATTTCGTCGCCGGTGATCGCCGGGGGTGAGATTTACTTTGTCTCGGCGCTGGGCGTGGCGACCTGCCTCGATCTCCACACGGGCGAGCTGGTGTGGCAGCACCGCCTGGGCGGCAATTATGGCGCGAGCCCGCTGGCCGCCGACGGCAAGCTCTATTTCACCAGTCAGGAGGGCGTCACCACCGTCCTCAAGCCCGGCCGCGAGTATCACGAGCTGGCCAAGAATCAGCTCTTCGGACAGACGCTGGCCTCGCTGGCCGTCTGCGGCGAGTCGCTGCTGATCCGCGCCGACCGGACGCTGTTTTGCGTGCGTTCGGCAGCGCCCTAACCGGCCGCCATCCCGTTCTTGACGTAGATTTGTGATGGGACTTTTCTGTCCCGAAATCGGCGGAGGGGGGGCCATGAGCTTGAACTCGGTCATGCAGACGGCTCTGTCCGGAATGCAGGCGGCGACGGCATCGGTCGGAGTGACCGCGCACAATCTCGCCAACCTCCAGACAGCCGGCTTCGAACGATCGCGAGTCCAACTGGCGACGCTGCCGCTGGGCGGGGGCGTGATGGTCAGCGCGATCGTCCTCGATCCTGCTCAAGGGCCGATTGCCAGCGGCGATCAACTGCCGCTGCTGGCATTGGAAGGCGAAGGGCTGTTTATCCTGGAAGGCGACGGCGGCGAGCGGCTCTTCACCCAGGGCGGCCGGTTCTCGCTGAACGCGGCGGGGGAACTGGTGACGGCCGGCGGCGACCGCGTGCTCGGGTACGGCCTGGACACCGATGGCCAGATCGACCGCAGCGAGCTTTCGCCGCTCACCATCCGCCTCGGGTCGCAAGTCGCGTCGGCCGGCGGCCGGGCCGCGACGCTGCAGAGCTATTCCATCACGCGCGGCGGCCGGATCGTCGGCCGGTACAGCGACGGCGTGAACCGCACGCTGGGGCAACTGCGATTGGCGCGATTCAGCAATCCCGCTGGCCTGACCCAGCGGGCGGGCAACAGGTTCCAGGCGACGGCGGCCTCGGGCGAGCCGCGCGAGTCCGATCCGGGCGAGGCCGGCGCGGGCGAGGTAGTCGCGGCGGCGACCGAGCTTTCCAACGTCGATCTGGGACGCCAGCTCATCGAGCTGACGCTCGCCAATCAGCTGTTCCGCGCGAATGCAGCCGTCTTCCGCACGGCGGACGAAATGCTCGGCGAGATGTTCTTTCCGTGGCGGAGGTAAGGGCTAGGGCTAGAGTGTAGGGCCAGGGGGGCGGTAAGCAGCGACAGCTCTAGCCCTACCCACTAGCTCTACTCTCTCGGTTCGCCGCGCAAGCGGCTTCTCGCTTCCTGGAGAAATTTGAGCAGCTCGGCGGGGTTGGTCAGCCGCTGCCATTCCTGCCGGGCGAGGTTGGCGAGCCCCTCGGGCGGGAGTTTCATCTCGGCCTGGAAATAGCCGATGAAGACCGCTCCGATCCAGCGGGTGACGAGCGCCTGCACGAGGCCCTGCAGCGCGCCGCCAGCGATCGATCCGGCCAGCGGGATGGTCTTGAGCAGCGAGGCGACCGCCGCGGCCACGGCGGGAGCAGCGGCGTTGACGCCGAGGATCGCGATCAGGTTCTTGCCGAGCTGCGCCAGCAGGTTCACCGCAATGTTCAGGTCCATCTCTTGCCGATAGACGCGAGCCAAATCGACGACCATCTTCGCCGTCAGCGCACTGGAAGCGAACAGGTCGAGCACGGGCAGCGGGCTGAGGGCGGCAACCGCACCGCAGGCCCAGGTGTAGCGATCGACCAGCTCCCAGGCCCGGCGGTCGAGCGACTCCTGCACCTGCCGCCTGGCCTCCTCCACCAGCCCGCGGCTCCTGAGCAGCAGGTTGGCCAGCACCAGCTCGTTGCCACTCGTGCGGACGACTTGCAGCATCCGCCGGGCCAGCGGGCCGATGTCGGGTGGCACGGGAACTTGCTCCTGGTGCTCGTCGCCGCCGGCCAGCACGCGGACGCGCGTCCGCACCGTCGGCTGCGAGCGGACGGCCAGCACGTCTTCGGCCGCGACGTAGTCGTGCACTTGCCCGGAAATCTGGCCGAGGAGTTTTTGCCGCTCGTCGTCGTCGTACCAGTCGGCCTTACTCAGGCAGACCAGGACGCGTTTCTCCATCGCCCCGAGCTTTGCGAGCAGCTCGTGCTCGCTCTGGCGGAGCGGGCCATCGACGACGAGGAGCACGAGGTCCGCGCCCTCGGCGGACTGGGCCGCGACAGCGACCCGCTCGGCGCCCTCGACCTCGCCCAGGCCCGGCGTATCGACCAGGACCGCGCGGTCGTCGTTCGGCCAGGGAATTTCCAGCCGCTGCTGCGTCGTTCCGCCGCGGGGATCGGTCTGAAAGACGTCGCGGCCGGCCAGGGCGTTGAGCAGCGACGACTTGCCGCTGGAGATGGTGCCGAAGGCGACGATCTCCAGCTTCTGGCTAGCCTGCTTTTCCTCCACGCGGGCGACGAGCGACTCCAGCTGCTGGCGGACGTCCGCCGGCAGCGCCGCGCCGGCTTGCAAGTCGGCGACGGCAGCCAGGTTGTCGGCGACTTCCTGCCGCTGCTCGCCGGCCGAGAGCTGGCTGGGGTCCTTCGCCCCGCGCGACTGCCGGGCCTCCTTCATCCAGGTTGCACTGGCGAGCTTCCAGACGACCATCACCGCCAGCGTCAGCAGGATGGCCGCCCCGGTTCCAATCAGGGCGAAATAGAAATACGTCCAGGGCGGCCCAAGCGATTTGATGCGGTCGTATTGTTCCGCCAGCATCGGCGGCAGCCAGACCAGCAGCACGCCCGCCGCCGCGAGCGTGACGAGCAGCAACAGGCCGTTCTTGGAGCCGAGTTTGGACATGGAGACTGACCGAGGGTTGACCGGCTCGAATCCTGGGCGACGCCCAAGACCATTCGCTGGGCCACGCACGATCTTAACCATGCCGCAGGTATTCGTGTCTGCGCCAAATTCGAGAGCGAACAGGCGAGGCTCCCATTGCCTCAGAAATCCACCTGCGCCCGGATGCCGAAGGCATTGCAATGGCTGGCGACGGCGACGGGCGGGCCGGGCGGGAGGTGCGGTGGTGTCGTGGGCGACTCGCGCCAGGAATGAATGTAGTTGAAGACGACCTTGCAGTACGGATTGCAATACCAGTTGATGCCGAACGTGAGGTTGTCCATCTTGCCGCCCGAGATGTTGCCGCTGTCCAGGTCGATGTGCGAAATCCGCGCGGCCACTTCCCAAGCGCCCATGCCGTGGGCGAGGCCGTGGTCCGTGCGGACCAGGAAGAAGTCCTCGAAGGGCTTCACGCGGTCGATCGCACCATTCACGCGGTCGTAGGGTCGGTGCTCGCCGGTCAGGAACCAGCCGACTTGCAGGTAAGCGCCGTCGAGCGTCGCGGTCTGCGCCACCGCCTGATCGACCGCGGCCGACATCCACTCGGCCTGCACCGACAGCGGCCCGTGGACCCACAGCCATTCCAGGCCGAACGTGTGCACGTGCTCGACGTCTAGGATCAGGCCGGTATTGACGAAGAACGGAGTGCCGTCGAACAGGAACGGCACGGCGAAGCCAGCGGTGCCTACGTCGGCGGCGTTGCTGCGATTCTGTCCGACGAAGATTTCCGGGATCGAGCGAAAGGCAATCGCGTGCAGGGGAGGCGTATTCAGAAAATACGCTCCGCCGACGTGGAGGTAGCTGCGGCCCTCCGGCTCGTCGTACCAGAGCAAGCTCGTCAGGCGGCCGGCGAACCCGTTGCCGCCGCGCGTGCTCAGCGAGTCGCCGAACTGGTCCTGCCCCGTGCGGAGGTAGGAAGCGGCCCACGTGCTCATCAGGTCCTCGGCGTGGTTGTAGAAACCCACGCCGATGTGCCGAAACGGCGTGAACGCCTGGAACAGGCTCGACCGCTCCATGAACGTCGTGTAGCGGAAGCTGCTCACGACCTCCAGGCTGAACGGCTGCTTCCATTGCCCGACGCGGACGGTGCCCAAAACCGGCAGGTCCGTCCACTCGACCCAAACGTCGGTGAACGTCGGCCGGCCGGGAAATGCGAAGTCCATCTGCATGAACGCGTTCATGTTGTTGTAAACGGCGCTGCGGACGCCGATCCGCGCCCGGCGAAAGTCGGCCCCGTTCTCGATCGGCCCGACGCCGCCGTCGGCGGCCCGCAGCCGGTTCCGCTCGCTCTGGTCGAACACCACGCCGTCCGCTTGAAACACGCCGGAGACGACGGCCGACAGCGGATACTTGAGCGGCGGTGGATCCAGCACCGGCGGCTTGGCGGGACTGCCTCCCGGTGGATCGAGCGGCGGTGCTAGCGGCGGCTGCGTGTAGCTGGCATCCAGCGGCGAAGGAATGAAGAACTCGCCGCCATCGTTGGGCGGCGGCGGCAGGCCGCCGACTTCACCAGGGGATTGTGCGCAGGCGGTAGCTAGCAACGTTCCCCATCCAAACGCAACCGACATCAGCCAGGCGCGCAGGTGCATGGCTCGACCTTCGGCGATCCGCCGGTAGAGGGCTCCCGCCCTCCCGCAGGCGAGTGGGCGGCTTGTACGCGAGAGGTTGCGAGGCTGTCAAAGCCGATCCATCGCAACCGGCGGATTTGTAATCTCGCCGCCTGGTCAAAACTCAAGCTGGTATTTCTGGGACATGACCTGCCGGATGCGAGCGTTCTCGGTGGCCAGGTCGCCGGCGGTAGAGCGGGCGGAGATCGCTCCTTTGGCCTTTTCGTCGGCCTTCACGGCCCGCCGCTCGTCATCGACGTCGCGCCATTCGGCGTAGTACGAGTAGCCGTTGTACCCGTAGCTTCCGCTGTCGTAGATCTGCGCGCTGCGAGCGGCCGTGTTGATTCCGATTCCGCGCAGGGAAGTCGCCATATTCCGCAAGGAGACGCCCACGCTGCGGCCGAAGGCGAGCAATTCGGCATCGACGTTGAGCAGTGGGAGCCGGTCGATCTTGCGAGCCCACTTATCAAACCACAGGGCGTTTTCGCCGAACGTTTTGGCGTTCTTGCTCTTCTCGCGAACCTCGTCCAGGATGGAGTTGATCGAACGGTAATAGGCCAGCGAGGCCATGCCTTTCTGGGCCTGGTCCTGCAAGTCGGCTCCCGTGCCGCTCTTGTCGATGGCGATCAGCGCCGAGGTCGGCTGATCGATCAGCGAGAATACCCGCTTACGGCCCGCCGTGCTGAGCGGGCCGCGGAGCGTAATCCGCTGCGGCTCGGACTCCACCTGCCACTGCTCAATGTCGTCGATCGTCGCACCCAGGCTGGCGAGAATTTCCAACAGTAGCGGCTTGGCCACGGGCGCCAGAATCGACGCATCGTCATTGAAGTGGATCATCAGCCGGCCGAACGCACCGTCGGTCACCGCCACTTCGAGCGACAGCCCGCGGATGCTCGCCAGGGCCTTGGCCGCGGCATCGAGATTGATATTCTTGCCGGCCAACGCGGGGCTTGTCGCCAGCTTGGCCCGAATCACGTCCGGCGGCACCGCGTCCTGCAAGTCGAACGCCATCACGATCCCCGACGTCTGCGACGCAGTCAGCGCGCCCTGCAAATAGGGCGACAGCACCGACTGCGTGCGGCTGCTGGCTTCGCGCAGCCAGCGAGCGACCGACTGGCGATTGGCGGGCGACATCACGCCCAAGCGTTTGGGGCCGAAGGCCACGAGAAACGCGTCGTCGCGGAGGGCCACGGCTGGCGTGTCGCCGAGCGGATCGATGGTGCCCTTGGTCCTGCGAGCCACGTCGGCCAGCGAGCGCTCGCGACCCAGGTCGCCGACCGCCGCCTCCCAGACCGGCCGCATGAACTCGTAGTCGATCTGCGACGCCAGGATCAGCTGCTGTGTATCCGGCGCGATCGAGACCAGCCCCGAGGCAAACGCCTGCTCGTACTTCTCCTTCCAGCCCTCCTTCGTCGCTAGCGGACTCGAAAGCAGCTTCGGCCCGTCCAGCAGGACGATCGCGTTCGCCGTGCCGGGAATTTTGGCTGCCAGCTCATTGAACTGGGCCGCGGCCGCTTGCGACAAGTGACTGAACACGACGAGGCTCAGCAGGATACGGCTCATGGGGTTGCCCTAATAGGTGTGCTTCACGAAGGTAAACGCCGCATCCTGCCACGATCCCCGCGCGGGACCGCTCCTACCGTGCTCGCCGAACGGCGGCTAGACTGTCTGGGATTGTAGGCGATATGCACAGCGCAAGGGCATGAGCATCGCCAAGAACTCACGCGAGCCGCCACCAGAACGGCTCCTGCCACCTGCATAGTTTCGACGATGTCCGCCGATCCTGCTGGGCAGCCGCCTGCCCCCTCGCCCGCTCCCGAGTCTTCCGCTCCTCCCGCGGGCGCTGGCCCGCTGGCGCGCTTCAAGCGGCCCGCTGCTCAGCCGGATGCGCCGCAGCCGGCGGAGGCGGCATTGCCGGTTGCACCAGCGGCAGAGACGCCCCCGGCGGGTCCGAGCGGCAACCGTCCACCGCGCGGCGGGCAGCGGCCGAAATCGCAGCGGCAAAAGCACCGCGAAGAAGACGCGCAGGTCGATCGCCAGATCAAGGCCGAGCGGGAGCCGCGGGAAGAGTTCGCCCGCCGGCAGCACGTGCCGGTTCCGAACCTGCGGCAGATGTCGGAGGAACTGGAAGCCGAAGTCGCGGCAGCCCTGGGCGGACTTTCGCTCGACAAGATCGTCGAGGGCGACCTGAAGACGGCCAGCGCACGGCTGGAGAACGAATCGCGGCACCGGGCGCAAGTCGTGGATATTCACGGCGACGACGTGTTCTTCGCCCTCGGCGGCAAGAACCAGGGCGTGGCCAGCGTCCGCAGTTTCGCGACGCCGCCAACGCCCGGCGACATGCTCGACGTGATCGTCACCGGCCTGAACGCCGAGGACAACTTGTATCTGCTTTCGATTCCCGGCGGGACGCTCGTCGCCGGCGGCGACTGGAACGACATCGCCGAGGGCTCGCTGGTCGAGGCCCGCGTGAGCGGCGCGAACACCGGCGGCCTGGAATGCCAGGTCAACAAACTCCGCGCGTTCATTCCCGCCAGCCAGGTAGCCCTCTATCGCACCGAGAACCTGGCCGACTACATCGGTCAGAAGCTGGTCTGCGTCGTGACCCAATCCGACCAGGCCCGCGGCAACCTGGTGCTCAGCCGGCGGGCCGTGCTGGAGCGGGAGAAAGAAGAATCGAAGAAGCAGCTGCTGGCAGAGCTCGGACCCGGCCAGATGCGCGAGGGCACGATCCGCAAGCTTCACGACTTCGGGGCCTTCGTCGATCTGGGCGGCGTCGATGGCTTGATCCACGTCAGCCAGCTCAGTTGGGAGCGCGTCAAGCATCCCAGCGAGGTCGTGCAGGAAGGGCAGAAGGTCCGCGTGCGGATCGAGAAGATCGACCCGGACACCGGCAAGATCAGCCTCTCGCTGAAGAACCCCGAGGAGCATCCCTGGACCGGCATCGAGCAGCGGTTCCCGGTCGGCAGCACGGTCAAAGGCCCCGTCTCGCGGGTCGCACAGTTCGGCGCGTTCGTCAAGCTCGCGCCAGGCGTCGAGGGGCTGATTCACATTTCGGAGCTGGCCCACCACAAGGTCTACAAAGTCGAAAATGTCGTGAAGGAAGGGGACGAAGTCGAGTGCAAGGTGCTCACGGTCGATGCCGAGGCCCAGCGGATCGGCCTCTCGCTGAAGGCCACGCTCGCCAAGCCCGAAAAGGCCGAGGGGAAGTCCAAGGACCAGCCCGAGGTCGATGAGCCGCCGCGCGAGCCGGCCGTGCCCAAGCGGAGCGGCCCGCTCAAAGGCGGAACCGGCAAACCGAGCGGCGGCGAGCAGTTCGGCCTGCGATGGTAGAATCAACCAGGAGGGTCATCGATGACGATCGAGCAAGTTCGTAAGTTGCACCAGGCACGCCCGTTCCAACCTTTTCGCATGCACTTGGCCGACAGTCGCTCACTGGATGTTGTTCATCCCGAATTGCTGGCCATTAGCGAACCCGGTCGGACGGTCATAGTGGTTACCGGCGACGAGAGCCTGTACGAAGTTGTGGACCTGCTTTTGGTGACCAGCTTGGAAGTGCTCAACGGTCGAGCCAAGGCGGGAAGGCGCAAGCATTGAAGCCGCACTTCAGCGTAAACCGATTGTCGCAAGTTAACCGCTGACAGCCAGCTATTCTTTCAGCACCAGGTCGATGCACATCACCGCCCCGAGGATCAGCCCGCGGATCGGATTGTCGGGCGGCACGCTGGGCGAGATCGACAGGACGTAGTTGTCGGCGCTGGTGAACAGCTCTTTCCCTAAGCCGGCCCACTTCTTGCTTACCTTGGCCAGCTCCTGCTCCCCGGCCATGAAGCGAAAGTCCCAGCTCGTCCAGTTGCCCTTGAGCACGCACACCGGCTGATCGTTCGCCCCGACCACCGTGAACTTGTCGAACAGCGAGAAGAACTTCTGGGCGAAACCGCCGATCCGCTGGCCGTTCTCGTCCAGCACATCGACCTTCGACAGGAACAGCGCGACGCCGCGCTTGACGCAAATGACCGGCGCCCCTTCCGGCGTACGGATAATCACTTCGAACGGCGTCAGCCGCTTGTAGTCCGAGAACCGCAGCAGCTTCGTGAAGAACCCCAGCCGCTCCTCGCGGCAGTTGAGGATGAGCTGATTCGTCTCGGGGTCGAGCACGTCGTAGTTGTTCGCGGCCTTGAAGAAGCCGACGTGCTCTTTCACGAAATACAAGTTGCGGCTCAGGATCGGATGCATAGCAGTCTCGCGCGAGTTGCCAAGGGAGGGAGCGGGAAACGGCGGGATTATCGTCGTTCACCGCGCCGCAGGCAACTGGCCGCGCGGACTCTGTTACCGCCGGATCTCGTAGTTCTCGATCCGGACGGTCGTGGGTCAGCCCGTGCCGACCCAGTC
>DASRJB010000746.1:0-3166 GCA_035649715.1 Pirellulaceae bacterium | reverse complement strand
GGTCCTGAATGAGGGCCGCGATGGGCTGGTCGGTTTCGGCGCAGTGCAGGCTGTGGTTGGCCTTGAGGTCCCAGTGGGCGTCCCAGGTCGGCTCGAAGTTGCCGCCGCCCGAGAAAATCTGCACGAACCGCACGCCCCGCTCGACCAGCCGGCGGGCCATCAAGGCCTGTTTGCCGAAATAGGCCGTCGGCTGCTGATCCACGCCGTAAAGGCGGCGGGTGGCGGCGGATTCCGCGCTGATGTCCAGGGCCTCGGGCGCGTGGCTCTGCATGCGGAAGGCCAGCTCGTACGAGTGAATCCGCGCCGCCAGCTCGGTATCGGCGGGATTTTTGGCCGCGTGGCGCTCGTTGAGGTCGTGCAGCAGCTCCAGCCACCTCCGCTGGGCATCCTCTGTGCGCGACACCGGCGGCTTGAGATCGACGACCGGGTCGGCGCTGTCGCGGAACGGCGTTCCCTGGTACGCGGCGGGCAAGAAGCCGCTGGCCCAGTTGGGCGCGCCGTTGATCGGCCCGCCGCGATAATCGGTGAAGACGATGAACCCCGGCAGGTTCTCGTTCTCGGTGCCCAGGCCATACGTCACCCAGCTGCCCACGCTGGGATGCCCCGCGAGAATGCTGCCCGTGTTCATCTGAAACAGCGCCGGCCCGTGCGCGGGACTCAAGGCGTGCATCGAGCGGATCAGCGCGAGGTCGTCGGCGTGCGCCGCCACCTGCGGAAACAGCTCGGAGACGTCCATTCCGCACTCGCCGTGCTTGCGGAATCTCCAGGGCGAAGGCATCAGGCCGCCAGGCGTCCCCATCGTGGCCCGCACTTCGCCGACGCCGGTCATCGTTTCGCCCTGCCGCGCGAGCAAGAGCGGCTTGGGGTCGAATGTATCCACCTGGCTCACGCCGCCGTAGCAGAAGATCGAGATCACCGCCTTGGCCTTGGCCGGAAAGTGCTGCGGCTTTGGAGCGAGCGGCGCTTTGGCCGCCGGCGGTGCGGCGAGCAGGCCCTGCCGCGCGAGCAAGTCGGCGAAGGCCAGTCCCGCCAGGCCGCCTCCCAGCCGGTGGAGCAACTCTCTTCGCGTGCAGCACAGGTCGTTCATGGGCGGTAGACAAACTCGTTCAGGTTGAACAGGGCCAGACAGAATTCGGCCAGCGCGTCAGGACTCGTCTGCACGAACTCCAGGGACCGCGCACGCTCGAAGTCGTCCGGCGGTCGGCCCAGGGCCAGCAGATAGGCCCGCTCCACCTGGTCGGCGGCGCCAGTGCCCGCTTCGCGGCGGAGACGATCGGCAAACTGCCCGGCCTGGGCGGTGAGCAGGCTGTTGTTCATGAGCAGTAAGGCCTGCGGGGCGATCGTCGAGCGATTGCGGCGGTCGTGCGAATTCACCAGGTTCGGCTGATCGAAGGCCTCGAACAGTGGATAGCGAATGCTCCGCTTCGAGTAGACATAGATGCTTCGCCGCAAGGTCGAGGCGTCGTCCACCGGCCGGCCCGGCCAGGTGCGCTTGGTGCTTGACTGAAACAGTACGGGATCGATGTAGGGAAAGACGCACGGTCCGCCCACGGCGTGGTCCAGGGTGCCGGCCACCGCCAGGACCTGGTCGCGGATCGCCTCGGCCTCCAGCCGCTGGCGCGGCATCCGCCACAGCAGGCGATTCTCCGGATCAGCGGCCAAGCCGGCCACGCTGTCGTCGCTGGCCATCTGATACGCCTGCGACGTCAGCATCAGCCGGTGCAAGGCCTTGGTGCTCCAGCCGGCGCGTATGAATTCCAGCGCCAGCCAGTCGAGCAGCTCCGGGTGGCTGGGCCGCTCGCCCAGGTCGCCGAAATTGCTGGGCGTGCGAACGAGGCCTTCGCCAAAATGGTGCTGCCAGAGGCGGTTGGCCATCACGCGCGCCGTCAGCGGGTTCTCTGGCGAGGCGATCCAGTCGGCCAGGCCGGTCCGCCGCCAGCTCGACCGTGCGCCGGCGGGCGGCGCGGGAAACGCGTAGTCGCGCTCGCTCAACACCGACAGGACGCCGGGCGTCACCGCCGGGCCGCGGGCATCCGCGCTGCCGCGGTGCAGAAAATAGGTCGGCCGCGGCGCGGCGCTGCTTTCGCCCACGGCCATTGCCGCGGGAGAGGGTTTGGGTTTTTCCTTCTCCAGGGCTGCGATTTCACTCTTCAACTCAGCGTGTCGCTGCTTCTCGTCTTCGATCATGAGTGCGACGAGGCTCTGCTCTGGAAACTTGTTCCGCAGCGTGTCGCTCTCCAGCGTCCGCTTGATCTGCGCCACGTTCAGTCGCTGCCCTTCCGTCCGCTGGTCGGCCGGCGTGTTCCAGGCCGTTTGGAGGTATTCGGGCATTTGCCGGATCGCGTCGGCGATCAGCCGCTCGAGGTAGGGCGCTTCGAGGCGGGATTTTTCGCGGCGCAGCGGCCGCAGGGCCGCTTCGAGGCGCGCCGATTCGGCGCGGTTCGCCTCGCGGGCTTCCGGGCCGACCAGCGGGTGGCTGATGCTCCGCAGCGGCGCGAACACGGCCTGCAGGCGGTAATAGTCCACCTGCGGAATCGGATCGAACTTGTGATCGTGGCACCGCGCGCAATTCGCCGTCAGTCCCAGAAACGTGAGGCACGTGGTGGCAATCAGGTCGTCGAGCGACTCCTGCTGGCCGCGCGGGCCGCCGCCGGACTCTGGTCCCAGCCGCAAAAAGCCGGTTGCAATCAGGGCCTCGTCCGACTGTGGCGCTGGATTACCGGCGGCGGGCTGCGCGATCTCATCTCCGGCGACCTGCTCGCGCACGAAGCGGTCGTAGGGTTTGTCGCCGTTAAACGCCCGCACGACGTAATCGCGATACCGCCAGGCCTCCGGGCGGTCCACGTCGAATTCGAAACCGCCCGAATCGGCATACCGCACCAGGTCGAGCCAGTGCCGCGCCCACCGCTCTCCGTAATGCGGCGAAGCGAGCAGCTGATCGACCAGCCGCTCCCAGGCGTCGGGCGCAAGGTCGTGGAGGAACGCCTCGACCTGGTCCGGACTCGGCGGGAGGCCCAGCACGTCGAGGTAAGCGCGGCGAATCAGCACCCGGCGGCCGGCCGGCGGCGCGGGCGTCACCTCCTTGGCTTTCATTGCCGCCAGCAGAAACGCATCGATCGCATTCTGCTCCCAGCCCGCTGCGCTCGCCGCCGGCATTTCCGCCCGC